>JAYUBF010000208.1:0-5005 GCA_043741435.1 Myxococcales bacterium | reverse complement strand
CGCGGTGGAGCGGATGCTGGTGCTGGGAAAGGGCAAGCGCATCGACGTGCGCGACCTCGCGCTCGCCGTACCGGAGCCCATTCCGGAGTCGATGGCGGCGCTGGCCGCCGAAATCGTTCCGTTGCGCGTGATGACGCGGCGATACATCGAATGGGTGCTCGCGCAGACCAGCGGAAACAAGGTCCGAACGGCGCAGCTGCTCGAGATCGACGCTTCGACGATCTACCGCGTACTCGCCCGCGAAGAGGACTGACGAAGCCGATTCGCAAAAAGCAGCATTTGGCAGTAGCAGGCGTCGACGTCAAAAAACTTCCGAGACTGCAGGCGCTTAGCGTGATTTTCATCGGTTTCACAGTTGCTGCGGATTGCAGGATGCAAGACGCGCCTTCCCCGCAGCCTGTGAGCGCGACGAGTACGCTCCTCCCGACAAGACGCAGCGCGCCGCGTCAGGGGTAGCGGCGCCCCTTCCCGGTCGGACAGTCCCTCGACGTCACCCGCCACACGCGCCGTGAACACAACTTCGCAGCCAATGATGCACCGGGTCGGCGTCGAGGCGCAGGTGCCAGAGCATGGACACCGTGAACTTCGTCGTTGGGAACGGGAGCGGAAAGGTGTGCATCCCGGCGCGAAGGCTCGCGGTGTGTCGTGCGGGGACTGATCACACCCCGAACAGGACATGTACGCCGAGGAGAAAATTGCCCTCCAGCCGCGCCGGATCACCGACCGCGTGGGTCATCTCGGTGCGATAGCGCTCGACCAAGAGGTCGAACGACAGCGGGGTGCGGGCGTGGATGTCCTCGAGCGCGGCGAGATCGCCTGCGTTTGCCCGTACCAGCTTGCTGAGCGCGAGATCGTGCACCTCGGGGACGAAGATCTCGAGTCGCTCCAACTTGGAAAGGACGCGGACGAGGCGGCTCTCGAACTCGTACGGTACATCGGCCACCGGCGTCGGCTCGATCGGGACGTCGAGCCCCGTTGCCCTGCGCGCCGCGGCGATCGCGTTCTCGAGGTGTGTCAGCTCGGTGAGTGTGTCGAGATCCTTCGTGCCGCTCACGACGCCGTAGCCGAGCGCAGCAGCGCCGCCGCCGATCAGCATCATGAAGACGCGCCTGGTGAGCGCGGCGCCTCTCGCGGAGAGGAACCGGATCAGCTCGTCCGGTGCAAAGCAGGGTACGCCGCTACGAGGCACGCTTCGCCTTGTCGAACATCGACTGTAGATCGTCGAGAGCTAAGTCGAAGCGGTAGCCCCAGCGGTGCGCCAACGCCGGGCTGCTGTCGCGAAGCTGCTTGCCGCGGAGCGCGGCACCGCGTGTATAGAAGAACGGGCGTCTGGTGTGAACACGCCGATCTCGCAGCTTCCGAGCCCAGCCGGCGAAGCGGCGATCGCCGCTCACCTCGGTCGTGAGATCGAGGAACATGCCCACCGCGGCCTTTTCGGCGCGATCGCGCGCTAGCTCGAGGAGGCGATCCGGGTCGACCTGATCACGCTGCCGGAAGAACGTGACCGGCATTGCGCGCGCGACCGCGGGATCGCGGTGGGCGAGGACCACGCCGTCCACCAAGGTCTCCTCCACGCTGCCCCCGCGGGCTGTCTTCCGATGTTCTGCGAGCACCGGGGCTCCCAATGCTGCGAGCTGGGACCGGACCTCAGCGTCGTTCGGATCAAGGGTAGGGGTGAGGCTCGTCGGCGACAGGAGCTTCACAAGCGTATCCGCCATGGGGTGTGCTTGGTTCGCCGCGAACGCGAGCGCGCCGCCTTCGCGTTGCGTGCTCACGAGGTCGAGGCGTCGCATCGCCTGGAGCTCTCGGTAGGCGCTCGCGAACCCAACGCCAGCCCGATCTGCCAGAGCCGACGCGGAACCATGCGCGCCCTCGACCCAGAGCAGGAGCAGGAGGCGCCGCCGCGCTTTCGAAGTGACCAGGTAGTCGAGCACGAATCAATAATATCCAGTTTGTGGATAAATGCAAATACGTGCAGTCGGTCTGTGGCCACGGAAATCGCCAGCAATCTGATTGCGCCATCTCGGTAGCTCCACGGCGTCGAGCGTGGCGCGGAGCGTCTTTCCCCTCGCGAAGTCCATGACCAGGTACGGCGAGTCCTGCTCGATGCCGAAGTCGATGATCCCGACGCAGCCTGCGCCGCCCAGTCCCGGAGGTACTCGACCGCCACGCCGCGACCCAGCCCCCACGCGCTCGGCGCGGTAGACGACGCCCATGCCTCCGGACGCGAGCCGCTCGACGATGGGGTATCGCCCCTGGAGAATCTTCCCTACGCGCGGGTCGTCGGTACGGCCTTCGGCCACGTGTCACCGAATCACTCTTGTAATCGCCGAGGGCGAGAGCGACGCCGGACATGTTACAGATCTCGAATGGACGTGAAGTGCCCGCTGTGCGGGATCGACGTACCCGGGGGCACGCGTTTCTGTCCGCAGGACGGCGCGGTACTGAATCAACAGACCATCGCGCTTTCGACGAGCCAGATCCAGATCGTCGGTCCGGTGCCCCCGCCGGTTCCGGCCGTGGCGGTGGCCGTACCCACGGCAGCTCCAGCGGACGAGGAACCCGACGCCAGCGCGGGCGATCTGCTCCTCGGGCGCATCATCGATGACCGCTACGCCGTGAGGAGGCTGCTAGGCCGCGGCGCCATGGGGGCGGTCTACGAGGCGGAGCAGGTCGAGCTGAAGAAACTCGTCGCGCTCAAGGTGGTCCAGGCCGTAGCGGCGCAGACGGAGGACTTCCGCAAGCGCTTCGAGCGCGAGGCCCAGGCAGCAAGCCGGCTCTCGCATCCGGGATGTATCTCGGTGCTCGACTTCAGTCGCGTAGCGCGCGTCGAACCCGCGTCGGGGGGCGAGCGCCTCATCGGCGTCGCGTATCTGGTGATGGAGCTGGTGCAGGGCGAGCTGCTCCTCGACCGACTCGAACGAGGCAAGCTCACTCCACGCGAAGCCGTTGCGGTTGCGCGACGGCTCCTTGCCGCGCTCGGTCATGCACACAGTCTCGAAATCGTCCATCGGGACGTGAAGCCGGCCAACATCATGCTCGTCGCATCTGCGGAGGCGGAGCCGCAGATCAAGTTGCTCGACTTCGGGCTCGCCAAGAGCATGGCGCAGGGCTCGCCCGACACGCAGCAGCCGCTCACGGCGTACGGGATGGTCTTCGGCACGCCGAAGTACCTGAGCCCGGAGCAGGCGGGCGCCAAGCCGCTCGATCGTCGATCGGATCTCTACTCCGCCGGGGTCGTGCTGTTCGAGATGGTTTGCGGGCGACCGCCGTTCGATCGTGACGACCTGGCCGCGCTCGTTCGCGATCACCTGGTCACCTCGCCCCCGTCGCCTCGTCTGATCATCCCTTCCATTTCGAAGGAGCTCGATGCGGTCCTCTTGAAGGCACTCGCGAAGGATCCCGACCAGCGCTTCCAGACGGCGCAGGACTACCTTTCCGCGCTTGCCGCGTGCCCCGAGGCGCTGCCCATCAGCACCGCGTCGCCTCCATCGGCCACGAAGAGCGCGGTGCTCCGCCAACGGCTCCTGACCTTTGCAGGTGCGTCTCGACGGTGGAGCAAGGCCGCGGTCGCCCACGTGCTCGCGCAGCTCGGGGAGCGGCTTCGGGGCCCCCGCCGGAAGATGCTCGCCGCTGGCCTTGGCGTGCTGGTCATGCTCGCAGGCTCGCTGCTCTTCGTCCTCGCTCGCCCTGCGACGACACCCGTGCCCACGTCCGCGGCGGTCCCCGTGGCGACGCCGATGCTGGTGGCGGAATCGACGGCTCGTCACCTCCGGAGCGCGGCGGAGTATTCACAAAAGCTCTGGTGTGCCGATGCGATTGAGGAGCTGGAGCGAGCGCTGAACGAGACGCCCGCGCTACGCGCTGATCCTGAGCTGGTGCGGATCTCGGTCCCGTGCCTGCGCGCCAAGACGCAGGCGAAAGCGATCCGGTTCCTCGTCGATCGTGTCGGCCCGGACGCTCACGCAGAGCTACAAGCTGCCCTGAGCGGCGATCTGAAGCCCGACGTGCGGCAGGGCGTCGAGCGAGCGCTCGCTCGCCTCACGCCGGGGCGCTGAGCAGCGCGTGTTCGTCATCAGGCCGGTGGCCGGAGTGTTCGACTCGTGGTCGCGCGGGGATGGAAAGTGGTAGCGTCGTTTGCCGCCAAGCAACGGAGACCTCCGACAAGCAGCATTGGTGCTTGGCAGCTTTGACGAAGGAGCGACATGCGTAGCGCACTCGTAGCTCTGATCGTCGTCACACTCGCTGGACACTCGGCGCTGGTGCGTGCCGATGGGTTCGACGGGCAGCGGTTCGTTCCAGCCGCCGGAGCCGCGGGCGGCATCGTTGTCGAGCGACCGATCGTGCCGAAGCACCTCGGCTTCGGCGCCGCCCTGTTCCTCAATTACGGCTTCAAGCCGGTGGTCGAGCGCGATCTCGCGACAGGTGTTCAGCTCGCGCAGCCGCTCCGCCACGCCTTCGCGTTCGACTTCTTGGGATCGATCGCGTTCTTCGATCACCTCGAGCTCGCCCTGCATCTGCCCGTCGACGCCGTCTACACCGGCGATGCGACGGTGATCGCGGGGCAATCGATCCAGGCCAATGCGGGTGTGGGCGATCTGCGAGTCGTTCCGAAGGTGATGTTCTGGCGTGACGGTACGCTGCGCTTCAACTGGGCCATCGGCATGATCGTGCCCGTCACGTTCCCGACGGGCAACGCCGCGGCGCTCCGCGGAGCCGGCGGGTACACCGTCGATCCGCGGCTGCTCGCCAGCATCGGGGGCAAGCGCTGGGACCTCACCTTCAATCTCGGCTATCGCTGGCGCAGCAACGATGGCGCCGCCAACCTCTATGGCACCGCCGAGGTCACGTACGGCGTGGCGAGCACGTTCACGCTCCCGGTCTGGAAAGATCGCATCGACCTGACCGCTGAAGAGCTGTCGATCAATCGACTCGCCGAACATCACCCAGATCGAAATTACTGATGAATTTGCTCCGCCGACGCACTTTGAAGCCGATTGATCGA
>JAYUBF010000207.1:0-5034 GCA_043741435.1 Myxococcales bacterium | reverse complement strand
GGACAAGCTGTGGGCCGCCAAGAGCTCGCTCGCGATTCCGCTCTCGCACATCGCGGGCGTCGAGCTCGGGGTGTCGAGCGAGGCGGAAAGGATGCTCCAGTCGAGCCTTCGCGTCGGGACGCATATGCCGCACGTCATCACCGCCGGCCGTTTCTACAGCGAAGGCAAGATCGCGTTCTGGGACGTCCACAGCGGCGAGCACGCGATCACGATCCGCGTCGTTCACGACGACTACACCCACCTCGTCGTGGAGGTCGCCGACCCGAAGATCACGACCGAGCAGATCCTCGCGCACCTCGCCGCCCCGATCGCGCCGCTGCCGAAAGCCACGCTGATCCACGGCTGACCGCCCCGCGCGTTCACGCCGCTTGCGGCGATGGCGCTCGTCGGGCAGAGTCTGCGGCGGCCGATCCCATAGCTCAGCTGGATAGAGCGGCGCTTTCCTAAGCTTTCAGGTACGCCGTTTCGCCCCAGTTCGTACTGGTGCGCCTGAACACGTAGGCCGCGCCGGCGTTCACCACGGAGCGATCCGTTGCATCACCATCGACGCCGGTCGACTTGCTCGCCTCGGCGCGGGCCCCGCGCCGAACTGCACCGGCACGTTCAACACGGGCACCGGAACCATCACGAACACCCCATGCACGTTCAAGCCGTTCCTCAACGGCAACGGTCAGCCGAACCCCGATCCGCAGCTGTTCTACAAGGCGAACCCGGCGAACGACTACGAGCTGATCCCGCAGTGAGTCAGGGGCAGGTGCCCGTGCCTAGATTCGCGGTCGTGAACGTGCCGGTGAAGCCGTTCGCGGTGAGCTGCGTGTTCAGCTTGTCGGCCTGACACTTCGGGAGACTCGGCGAGCTCAGCACCTCCACGGCGCCGCTATTCGTCGGACCGACCTTCTTCAGCGATGGGAGGTCGAGCTTCGTGAGGTCCGGGTTTGCGTTCCCGAAGTAGCCGAACGAGAGCAAGGGACCGACCGAGGCGAGCTGCGGAAGGCTCACCGTCGCGAGCTTCGTGTCGTACAGGTAGAGCTTGCCAGTCACGTTCGCGAGCAGCGGGAGGTTCAGGGTGGTGAGTGCGGCCACATACCCGAGGACGACGTCACCCTGCACGGACGTCAGCGACACCGCGCTCACGCTCTGCAGCGTCGTGATGGACTCGACTCCGAACTGATCGGCGACCGCGACTGCCGGAACGTTGATGGTCGTGAGCGTTGCGATGCGCTTGAAATACAGAACGGAGGTCGTGACCAGCGCGGGGAGCTGGACCTGCGGGAACGTAGCGTCCGCGGCAACGACACTGCCCGACTGTAGTCCCGAGAGATCGAGCGCATTAACGCCGACGAGGTCCACGAGTGAGGTCGTCAGAAGCTGCGGCAGGATCGCCGGCGCCGTCACGTAGACCCGGAGTGTCGTGGCTCGCTGTAGCCCGCCGAGGTTGAAGGAAGTCATCCTCGGATCGGGCGTGTGGGCTCCGGTGACGCCAAGGTCGATCTCACCCTGCACGGTGATCAGCGCGGGCAGTGAGACCGAGGGGACGTTGTTGATCTGCACGAGGGAGGTGGCCGACGCGAGGCTCGGCATGCTGATCGCGCCAGTGTTCGCGTCTCCAGCGATCAAGATCGATTCCGCACTCGTCAGCTTGGGGAATGCGAGAGCTGTCGTAGTTTGGTTGTTGGCGTAGAAGAATGAGCAGCCTGTGTACGTCGTCGTCGCGCACGCAGGTCCCCCCGCTGGCGTGACGAGCGTCGTGAGGCTGCCGAGATCGAGCTTTTCGACCGTCGTGTCATGCACCCAGATCGAACCGCTCGTGAGCGCGTGGAGATCCGCGCTGAGAGTTCCCGACAAGAGGTGTGCATCCACGGTGGCCGACGTGAGCTTGGGCGCGCTGAACGTAGATGTGCCGCTGCTGCCACCACCGAGGATGAGCGTCGTCGTACTCGCGAGATTTGGGATGGCGACGGCGGTGGTCGCGGCGAACTCGACCTCGAATTCCGTCGCGTTCGCGAGCACATCGAAAGTGACCAAGGCTGTGCCTTTGACAGCGACTGCGGCGGCGGTCGTTAGCGCCGGGAACGTCGCCGCAACCGTGGCGTCGCCGACGTAGACGAACGTCGTCGACGTGGTCATAGCCGGGAAGGTCGCGCTGGGTAACGTCGCGACCCCACTCAACAAGAGAGTTCCGATCGTAGCGAGTTTCGGTACCGAGAGCGACGAGAGGACCGGGACAGTCGCCGTGGGCACGTTCGAGAGCGAGATGCCGCCGGCGGTCACGAGCGCGGACAAGCTGAGGCTGGTGAGATCCGGCGCCGCGGTGCTCGAGAGCACGCCTCCGATCGCGACGATCGTCGGCAGCGCGATGCTCGTCATCCCCGGCGCATCGATCGTGATGTCCCCCGTCACAGCACAGAAGTTTGCGAGCGAGTTGACGTCCACCGAGTTGTGGATCACCACACTGCCCAGCAGGGTCGACCCACACACACTCGCATCGGGCAGCGCTGCGTCCGCGATCGCGCCATCAGTGCCATCGTGGACCGCGGTCGCATCGGGTCGTGCGGCGTCAGCGAGCAGATTCGAGCTGCCGCCATTGCAACCGGTGATCGCAAGTAGCGCGCAGATCTTCGGAGCGATTCGCATCTCCCAACACGGTACGCTCGGACCGCCCCCCCGTCGCGCACGACGAGCGGATTCGAGCGCATCCGGCATGAAGACAAGGTTCGTCGCGCGACCTGCACTCCTTCGACCGCCTCCAGCACCGTCCGAGGCGAAGAGCGCTCGCCTTACCGCCAACCCGACAGGGCGGTCTCCGCGCTCCTCGCGATCGACGATGTCGCCCGAGGTTGGGCCAAGCGCGGCTACGAGTACAAGGAGGACATCTCCCAGACCGCGGAAGGGAAGTGGGGCGACGAGTACACCTACGAACACAATGGCCGCCGGATCATGTTCGCGCCGCACATCACGATCGGGGTGGTCGCGATCGTCCACGACCGCTTTGATAGACTCTGCCGCTACAAACGGATCCGCCACACCGCTCGCGAAACGCTGGCCACCCAGCAGCCCAAATGGTAGATCGACGCTCCCGACCCCGTAGCTCAGTGGATAGAGCACTCGTTTCCTAAACGAGGGGCCGGCGGTTCGAGGCCGCCCGGGGTCACCACGCGTCGAGGGCGGTGATCGAAGTAGGGGAGAAGCGATGCTAGACCGCGTCCGTCGGCCCCGGGTGGACGATGTATAGAGCGACCTCGTCCGCGCCGCTCACGACTCCAGCGCCGCGAGCACCTCGACTAAGCCGCGACGCAACAGGCGCTTGTCGCCACCTCGGAGCCACGACGCTTGGGCGCGGAGAAGTGCGATCGCGATGTTGTCAAGAGGCTCGTTTTCGGCCGCTGCTACAGTGCTCCCGCGAGATGTAGCAAAACGTAGCGCGAGGCCGTCTTCGGGCTCGGCCGCCGTCTCCGATATGTTCGAAACTTCACGAGCCGATGCGTCAGAATCGTCGTCGGGACCCGTTCCTAAAGCGTAGGCCACAGGTTCGATTCCTGTTGGGATCACGAGAGTTGGGTTGCCGAGGGCGGACCGTGGGTCATTCCTTCCGTGACGCGACCTGGCCGTCGGGACGGCCGGAGCGTGGCGAAAACCAAGCACGCCCGGGACGGTTTGGCGCGATGATGAGGGATGCGCTGGGTATGGCTCGGGATCCTCGCGGGTTGCTACAACCCGACGATCCCCGAGAACGTGCCGTGCGGTAACGGTGGTGTCTGTCCCACGCCGTACAGGTGCCACGTCGGCGTATGCGTTGCCGAGCCATTGACCGACGCGCCCGGTGACCTGACCGGGTTCGATGCGCCGGATACGATCGGCGACGGCCCGATGATCGACGCGTCCATGATCGACGCGACCATGATCGACGCGACCATGATCGACGCGATGGCAGATGCGTCGGTCGACGCGTGCGTGCCATCGTGCACCGGCAGTACACTCGACCGCTGCTTCGGCCCGACGCTCCAGTGCAGCCTCGGTTGCTCGACCTCGGGCGGCGCCCACTGCGAGCGCGTGATCCCCGCGAACGGCGTGCCCGTCGACTTCGTCGACAGCGTCAGCGTGGCGACCACGGTGACCGGTGGGATCGCGATCTTCAACACCGACACCGGCGAGATCACCGGTGTCGTCACGCGCACCGCCGGCGCGGGCGTGAACGCGAACATCCGCTACGAGCAGGTGGAGGCGCTGGGCGTTTTCGCATTCGCGGGCTTCGCCGTGGATCCGAGTGGCGAGGTGCGCTTCCTCGGCAGCCGGCCTGCGGTGTTCTACGCGGGCGGCGACCTCAGCGTCGGCGGCAAGATCGATCTGTCCGGCGGCTGTTACGGCATCACGGCGTCGTGCGCCGGTCCCGGGGGCGGCGTTGGGGCGGTGATTGGCACGCTGGCCGGGGGCTGCGGCCCGGGCGGTAACGGCGCGTCGAGCGGACCGGCGAGCAACAACGACGCTGGCGGCGGGGGTGGCGGGGCGGGTGCGAGCGGCGGCAAGGGTGGCGACTCGCAGGGTGCGAGCCCGGCGACGGGCGGTGTCGCGGGTGGCGCGTGCATCGCGGGCTCGCTGATCCCGTTGCGCGGCGGCAGTGGCGGAGGCGGGGGCGGGCCAGGTGCTGCGCCGATCTATCCATCCGGCGGTGGTGGTGGCGGCGGGCTACAGCTGACGTCGCAGACGATCGTGACCATCAGCGGTACGATCATCGCGGCCGGAGCTGGCGGCCTCGGTGGTCAGGCCGGTGCAAGCGGGCAGAACGCGAGTGGTGGTGCGGGCGGCGGCGCGGGCGGCGGGATCCTCCTCGAAGCACCGATGGTGACGATGGTCGCGGGCTCGCACGTCGCCGCGAATGGTGGTGGTGGCGGCGGTGGTGGAACCGGCGCGCAACTCGGCGGCAACGGCGCCTCGGGCGGCATCGATGCGACCCCCGCGACCGGCGGCACGGGTGCGAGCCCCGGCAATCCCGGTGGCGGGAACGGTGGCGCCGGGCTCACGCCGGCGGCAAGCGGG
>JAYUBF010000206.1:0-15479 GCA_043741435.1 Myxococcales bacterium | reverse complement strand
TGATCGCCGCCTATCACATGCTGCGCGACAACAAGGAGTACGCAGACCTCGGCGACGCCTACCTCGACAAGCGCAACGTGGACGCAACCAGTCGCTCTCTGATCAAACGCCTCGAAGGCATGGGCTACAACGTGACCGCCGAGCGAGCAGCCTGATCAACTACTTGCAGGTTACTTTCGTGGCAGAACTGATCCACGCTGGCTTCAGTGCGATCTTTGCCACCGAAGACTACTTGCACATCTGCGCCAGGTACAAAGCCTGGAATCGATATGCATTTTTCCTGCGATCCGTCGCGTAAAAACTCACCGGGCTGCCGCTGAATTTCAACAACGCGCGGGACATCCCCGTCGATGGCGCCTGTAGGCGTTAGGCGAAGTGTACAGCCACCCCACGCTGCGAGTAGATCCGGTGGCTTCATGGGTGGCACGGCGCCTGCTGATGGGTTCGAGCGGAGGCCAACAATGCGCGCTTACGTTGTGATGATCGGAATCTTCATGGGGGGACTCGCGGGATCAGCGCTCGCGAGCAACCAGGTCGATCTAAACGGGTCCAAGGCCACCAAGCTTGCCGCCAACGCGAAGGTGAGGGCATTGGCAAAGCAGGTCGGCGATCCTGGCATGCGGGTGTTCGGAGCGAGTTTCAAGCTTGCCCCCACCGACCTAGCCAAGAACCTGATCGGAACGCGCGCTCTCTATTTCGGACACGACGTGATGTTCCGCGCGAACCGCGACATCAACAAGGAAACCTGGGATCCGGCCGCCATGAGGTTGAATCTGCAACAGGAGACGATGAACGTGCGCAGGATCGCCGCAGGCTCAGCGGCGAGCTCATTCTACGCGGCGATCAAGGACTCGAGCGCAAAGCCCGGCACGCTGAAGCCCGTGGTTCAAAAGCTCGTGACCGCCCTCATAGGTCGTTCCAGCGGCCGGGTCTACCGGCTCCACTGGGACAACAGAGACGACACCGACTACAACGCGATCATGATCGTCAATCTGAAGACCGGGCGCATTGGCGTCGTCACCAGCTCGCCGGACATCTAGCGGGACCTTCGCCGCGGCCTGCGCTTCGCGCGGCCAGCTCACGACGGCTTCTTGGTTCGGATTCGCCTAGCTGCCGAAAAGGCAGGAAGCCATCGCTCTAGCTCAAACACCGCGACAGCGCGATGCTGGAGGGCGTTGAGTTCTGGCGCGATGTAGACGACGGGTCGGCGACCCTTGGCGCCTGTGCTAGTTCGCACCAATGTCGCCTCGATCGCCGCCAGTTGGTCCAGCATCTCCTTGGTCGACAGGCCGGGGCGAAGCGCGATCCTGGCGAGGCTGGCGAGGGTAAGACCAAGCACGGTGGCGAAGGTATGCAGGCGGAGCGAGGCGTCGTTCCATTGGTGGGAGGGCCCCCACGCCGAAACCCCGCCACGCTTCGATCGACGGAATAGCTCCTCGACGTTCCACTGCCCTCGGAAGGCGCTCACGATCCGCTCTGTGGACCACTGGTGGCGATCGGTGCAGAGGACGCGTTGCCCGAGGCGGTTCTTTTCCACTTCGGTGCGCTTGCAGGCATCGACGGCATACCGGCGAACCGACTTGTCGCCGACGCGTTGGATCTCGACCTCGACGAAGCTGGCCAGATGCTCGCGCGACAGAGCGCCGCGCGCACGGTGCTCGAGCTCTGTCGCGTCGAGTTTTCCGGCCTCGGCCCTGCGCGCAAGCTTGTCGAGCTCGGCTCTGGCCTTCTTGAGCGCCGCCGCGATACCGCGCTTCTGCCCCCGGCGCAAGACCTCACTGTCGACCACGACGAGGGTTCGATCCAGGTCGCCCACTTTCGTTCGCAGGCGCGTCGCGCGGACCTCCGACAGTTCTCCGCGCAGCGACTTCATCCGTCCGCGCTGCGCCGCAAAGGCCAGGGCCGCCTTGGCTGCGTTGTGGCTCGTCGGTAGCGATAGCAGGGTGTAATACCCGGTAACATCCAGGTTCAGCTCCAGTTGTTCACTCCACGATCCCCCGTCCCTGACGATCGTGCGCTGCGCTCTTTTGCCACGGCCGTCAGCCTCGCCCAATGCGTCGTGGAGCTGGCCCAATCCAACCAGGCACTCGTCGAGCACGGACTGGTCGGAGCCATTGCCTGGATAGGTTCTGTGCAGCAGCGGCACGTGACCTGTCCCAAGTTTCGCGTGGAGGTGCCGGCGACACAGTGTCGAGAACTAGCTCGTCGCCCGCAAGATTCTTCTCCACCTCGGTCTGCCCGCGCTCGTAGGGGGAATAAAGTGCCTTTCGTAGGCGTAGCGCATCGGCGCTCCGGTTCGATCTGTCCGCGCATGGCTGCATGCCGTGGCACGAAGTCGACAAGCTCGTCTGCTCGACGCTACGGGACCTGGTGATACCCGGCTTCCAGCTCCTCGGGGTCGACACCGCGCCGGCGGTTCGTTGGCTCAGCGTGCTGCCGCCGGGGGAGCCGACGCACTCGCTCGCCTGAACCTTTTTGCGTCACGCTGCCTGAAGTACCGCTTGTTCACAGCCCACTCCACTCGTCGTTCTGCTCGACGAGCAGCATCGTGACCAGGCGCAAGGCGGACGCCGAATTGGGGAAGATGCCGACGACGTCGGTGCGTCGCCGAATCTCGCGGTTCTGTCGCTCGAGCGGATTGGTCGAGTGCAGTTGCCGCCAATGCTTGTCGGGGAAATTCATGTACTCGAACACGTCGTGCTCGGCTTCCTCTACGACGGTCGCAGCGGCGGGGTACTGCGGCTTGAGCAGCTCCACGGCCTTATGCAACGCCTCCTGTGCCGCCGCATACGACGACTGAGCGAAGATGGTCTTGATAGCCGCGGTGACTGGCATCGCTCCAATTTGCGAGGCGTTTAAAGTCGCTGACTTGTGAGCAGGTGACCTTGCATTTGCAATCATGTCGGGTAAAGATAAAACATGACTCAGCAAGCTGCGTTCTCGACCAAGCTCCCGGCCGATCTCCTCCGCGCGCTAGACGACGTGTGCGTACGCCTCGGCCTGCGTAAGACTTTCGTCGTCGAGCAGGCGCTTCGCGACAAGATCGAGGATCTGCTCGACACACGCGATCTAGAAGAGGCACGAAAGTCTGCGAGCTCGTTCGTATCGCTCGCAGCGCTCGAGAAGCGCCTCCGACCCGGCAAGAAACGGTGAGCTATCGGGTCGATGTCGACAAGCGCGCGGCGCGCCAGCTTCTCGCTTTGCCCAAGACCGCGGCTGCAAGGCTGCTCGAGGTTCTACAGGCGCTCCTTGTCGATCCTCGACCTCCGGGCGCAAAGAAGTTGACTGGTCGTGGTGGGTACCGGATTCGCGTAGGCGTATATCGCGTGCTCTACGAAATCGAGGACAAACATCGGGTTGTCCGGGTCTATCAACTCGGACATCGGCGCGAAGTCTATCGGTGAGTCAGCCCACCTTATTCGGGTGCAGCCCGCTTGTTTCAGCGACGACCCGCCCAGCCCCGCAACCTGACGACGATGTTCGGTGTCGTGCGCTACTTCCGCACCGATATGATGGGCTCAGATGGCCATGGCTATCACCCGCTCGACGTCACCCTCGGCCTGACCTCCGATCGCGTGAGCATGAATGTGCTCAGCCGCGCTGCACGGCTCGCGACGGAGGTCATCGAGAACACGGTGTTGGGCCTCGGTCGTCGTACCGCACAGTGGTTCGAGCGCGCCCATGCACCCGAGTAGGACGGCGAGGTCCTCGTCATTCAGAGCGATAGCAAAGGCGCGCCCACCGCCACCGATAGCGAGCTTTTGAAGCGTCGGCTCGCCATCGCGGACGAGACCGACGACGCCGTCGCGGCTCGAAACCTCGTCGCAAGAAAGGCGACAAGTCGAAGAACGCACGGATGGCCACCATCGTGGTCATGTACACCTTGCGCCGCTCCCCCCAGCGCTCACAAAACGGCACCGACAGTGGGTCCACGATGAGCACCAACACGACGCCCTCAAGACCGGCGACCGCATTCGCGTTCAACAGAACATCCCGTCACCACTTCCCATTTTCGGCCTCGCCGCGTGACCTGGGTCGATCTGCACCCGAATGACTTCGCCGCGGTCTGCCTCTTCCATGCGCCCCACCAGCTCATCCTCGTCCTCCGGCGCGAGTGAGAAGGAACGCTCGTCGGCGTCGACGACCACAGTTACGCTCGAACCCTCGGGGAGGTCCAGGTCGCCATCAGCGACGATGGCACCGTCGTGAATCTTGGCGGAGAAGACGCGCAACCCGATATGGTAGCACCGGTCGGTGGGGCCAAGGTGCCTGCGGCATCGTCTCGATGGTGACGTGGGTACCCGGATGCAAGTGGCCTGAGGCCACCAAGGGCCTACTTTTCACAACACCGAGGTTGCGTCGCGCAGCCTGCAACGGGGGCGTCAAATTTCTCGGTGGTACCGGCAACCTACGCACGACCGCGCTTGAGCGGCACATACTCGCCACGACGAATCGTGTAGCCCGCCTGCTTCAGCACAGCACTCAGCGCACGTCGCGACTCCTCCGGGCAAGAGTCGGACCCGGAGAGCAATCTCGAGCTCTTCGCGAGCCAACCAGTGCGGATGTCCCCGGTGCGACCTGGTGCGGCGTGTGGGCGTCAGGCGCCGGCGGCGCGGGGTGGCCAAGGAATGAACCCCGACGTCCTCTCCATGTACGCGGCGAACCCTGGCTTGGTCGCGCGCAGGTGCGCATCGAGCATGGACACTCCGGACACGCGCACGAGGAGGAACGTCATCAGTGCGGGCGCGAGCCCCGTGGCCCAACCGTAGGGAAGATCCAAGCACTGCAGCCACAGCCCCCAACCGAGCAGCGCTTCCCCGAAGTAATTCGGGTGACGGCTGTAGTGCCACAGGCCGGTGTCGAGCACGCCGCCTCGTCGCTGCGGATCGTCGCGGAAGGCCTGCAGCTGGCGATCGGCGATCACCTCGACGAGGAAGCCGACGGTGAAGAGCAGCGCACCCACGCGATCGAAGATCGTGAGCGTGCTCGAGCTCGCGCTGGCGGCGAGCTGCAGCGGCGCCGAGATCAAGAGCGCGAGCACTCCCTGCAGCAAGAAGACCTGGAAGAAGCTGAGCCACCAGTAGCGCTCGGCGCCGAAGCGCTGGCGAAAGCCGGCGTAGCGCGGATCCTCCGCCTTGCCCCGGCTGCGCAGCAAGAGGTGCCACCACAACCGCAGCGACCAGCTCGCGACCAGCACCAGGAGCAAGATCGTCGGTGGCGAGAGCGTGCCGTGGCGAGCGCTGTTCACCGTCACGAGCAGGAACGCGATCGACCACCACGGGTCCACGATGCTCACGTCGCGCAGGCGGATGCTCACGAGCCACAGCAGCGTCATCATGCCGAGCACGAGCAGGGCGTTCTCTCCGACGAGCGAGCCGCTCATGACGCGGCCACACGCGAGACCCAGCGATCGGTCTCGGCCCACGTCTCGAACAACCAGCGAGCGCGGTCGGCGACGGGGATCGCGGCCGCAGCGATGCGACGGATGCGCGCGTGGATCGTGGCGCCGATGAGCTCTCCGCTCCAGAACCGAGCGAAGGTGGCCGCCCCCTCGAAGCCGTGGTGCTCGAGCAGCACCACATCGAGCGCGGGCGCAGACTCGAGCAGCGCGAGCGGACCAGCGAGCCGAGGTGGCAACACCGAGCGGTACGACCGCGCGATCTCGGCGAGGAGTGCCGGTCCTCGCGCCTCGAGAGCGAGCACCGCGCGATCACGCTTGCTCTCGCTGAACCGCGTGCCCTCCGGATAGATGAGCACCGCGCTCTGCGGATCGAGCTCTCCTGCCAGCTCCGCGATCGCCATCACCTCAGCCCCTCGACGCGCCGACGTCCGGTCGATGAAGGCGTTGGGCAACCGCTGGCCGATGATGTCGAGGCACGGATCCCACAGCAGCTCCCGCTTCAGCACGTAGCGCAGCAACAGGTGGAACGGGTTGGCGACGAGCGCGGCCGCGAGCAACGTGTCTGCGGAGCTGGTGTGTCGCACGAACAAGAGGAACGGTCCCTCGCGAGCCAACGCGCGGTCTTCGATCTCGACGCGGATGGAGAAGATCGTCTTGGCGCCTTCGTAGAGCGCGTGAGTCCACCACCGCTGGAGCGCAGCGTTGGCGTTGCGATAGCGGCCCAGCCCGACCATCTGCGCGCGCGACGTGCCCACCCACAACAACGCCGCGAACACGATCCCTGCGGCCTCACAGCACAGGTAGAACGTGAAAAAGGTGAGCGCGCGGGTGCGCGGCAACCGGCGCGCGCGGCCCGTCGCGACGTCGAACGCCAACGCCACCACGAGCCACACCGGTGCACCGAGGCAACTCGCGAGTGCGAGCGTGAGGCACGCAGGTACCGTGATCGCGCGTCGTCGCCACTTGCTCCCGAACGTGTCGATCATGCGGCACGCACATCGAAACGGTCGTACACGCGGCGTCCGACCCAGCTGACCACCGAGGTGAGGAGAACACCCCAGCCGATGTCGATGGGCACGAGGCGAACGGGCCAACCGACGAGGACGGCCCAGTTCGTGAGGTCGTACGTGGCATACGCGATGAGCCCGAGCGCAGCGCCTCGTCGGAGCGCCTGACTCGGTCCGCTGCTCGGCAGCACGGCGTGCACCACGATAGCCACGACGTACAGCGCGTAGAACAGCGCAGCCGGCAACAGCTGGATGTCGGGCCGCTTGAGCGGGCCCATCGCCTCGTCGTAGATCTTGCGCGCGACCAGGCCCAGCCACGTGAGGTCGAGGGCCATCATCGTGACCGCGACGACGATCAGCGTCACGACGACCGGGACCGGCCGGCGGCCGCTCATATGGCTCGCAACATGCTCATAAGCTCCGCCTGGCGCGTGGGCTCGGTCTCGTACGCCCCTCGATACTCGATGGTGGTCGTGCGCGAGCGCTGCTTCTGCACGCCACGCATCATCATGCAAAAGTGGGAGGCCTCGATGACGACCGCGACACCTCGGGGTGACAGCACCGCCTCGAGCGCATCGGCGACCTCGCGGGTGAGCCGCTCCTGGACCTGGAGCCTGCGCGCGAAGACATCGACGATGCGCGGCAACTTGCTGAGCCCGATCACCCGGCCGGCGGGCAGGTACGCCACGTGTGCCACCCCGCCGCCTACGGTCTGCTCGTAGCCAGCGGTGAGCGCGCGGAGCGAGCGCGCGACACGGCTCGGGGTGTCCAATAGCCCCGCTCGGCGAACGTCTTCTCCGAGCGCCGCGAGCACGACCTCCGTGGCGGCCTCGATGGGACCGATCGTGGCGATGGGGCGAGGCTTGGTGGCTTCGGCGCGCGCAGGATTCATAGCGCTGATATTCGTTCAAAATGGACGATTGTCAACGTCTATCGGCGAAAAACGCTCAATTACCTTGATAATTCGTCCAACTCGGGAATAATGCTTGAATGGCTGCGACTGGAGATCTGCTCACGAGCACGGAGGTCGCTGTACTCCTCGGCGTGAGCCCGAGCAGCGTGAAGCGCTGGGCAGAGGACGGCCGGCTGGCGTGCGTGAAGACCACCGGCAAGCATCGTCGCTTCGAGCGCGCCGCCGTCGAGCGGATGCGTGGCGCGTCACTGTGGACCGCGGGGTCGCCCGCCGGCGGGGCGCCGCAGGCCTATGGTGGCGTGACGTTCTCCGTCGACGATTGGGTGGAGCTGATTCGTCGATCGGAAGAGCCTCAGGCGATCGCGGGCCGTCTGCTCGACGCACGTGCACAGCTCGGGAGCTGGTGGGCCGTCGCCGAGAGCCTCGGTCCTGTGATCGCGGAGATCGGGCGGCGCTGGCGTGACGGAGGGCTCAGCATGCTCGAGGAGCACCTCTGCTCCGAGCGTCTGTCGAGAGCGCTGGCCCGCGTCAGTGAGTGGATCCCTCTGCCGAGCAGTGCACCTCGCGCGCTCCTCGCCACGGCGGCAGAAGACGAGCACACGCTCGGGCTCTCGCTCGTCGAGGTCTGCCTGCGCGAGCGCGGCTGGCTCACGTTGTGGGCAGGACGACGCTTGCCCACCGTCGAGCTCACGCGTCGCATCACGATGCTGCACCCCCCCATTCAGCTCGTCGCGGTCTCGGCCTCGGCCTCGTCTGCGGACGGCGTGAGCCTCGCGCGTCAAGCGCGGGAGCTCGGCGACGCCTGTCGTGCGCGCGGGGTGCAGCTCCTCCTCGGCGGGGCCGGGGCGTGGCCGAAGGCGCCGCGCTACGGCACTCGGCTCACGTCGATCGCCGCATTGAGCGAGTGCGCCTTGGTGACCAGCGCCTTCTCCAGCCGGCGCAGATAGTCCGCGCGCGAGATCTCGACGACGCCGAGGCTGCGTAGGTGGTCGGTCGGGACCTGCGCGTCGAGCAGCGTGAGCCCGCACGCGCGGCACCGGTCCACGAGGTGGCCCACCGCAGCCTTCGACGCGTCGGTGCGGCGATGGAACATCGACTCGCCACCGAAGAAACCACCGAGCTGCACGCCGTAGAGGCCACCGATCAGCGTGTCGCTGTCACCCGGCGCCCACACCTCCACGGAGTGCGCGATGCCGAGCGCGTGCAGCTGGGTGTACGCAGCGACGAAGTCCGCCGAGATCCACGTCTCCGGTCGATCGGCCACGGACTCCGCGCACGCCTTCATCACCTCTACGAACGCGCGATCCACGGTGAAACGCCAGCCCTCGTTGCGCACGCGCTTGCGCACGCTGCGGTGCGAATGGAACGTATCGAGGTCGAAGATCGCGCGCGGATCCGGTGACCACCAGCTGACCACGGGATCCGACGACCACGGGAACACCCCCGACGAGTACGCCTCGACGATGAGGTCGGTCGTCAGCGATCCACCGACGGCCACGAGGCCGTTGTCGTCGGCCTCCTCGGGCCTGAACACGCGACGGCGCTTGCTGGGCGGCATGGAATGGAGAAGGCAGGCTAGATCAAGCGCGGCATATCTCCTACTGTGCGGCGCGTGATGACCCGGGCCCACGACGTCATAGACGATGCTGCGGTTCAGTCCAACGCGTGGGCGATCGCGCGGGGGCTGAAGCGCGTCGCCGTGCTCGGCATCAGCAGCGTGGAAGCCACCCAACGCCTCACGTCCGCCGGCATCGACGCGGTGCAAGATCGCTGCGTCATGGTCGACCACCGACGCGCGACGCGCGTCTGAGCGAGGCGCCGAGGATATGCTGTTCGCCCTCACGACGCTCCTCTCCGCGTTCCTGCTGTTTCAGATCCAGCCGCTCATCGCGCGTGTGATCCTGCCCGCGTTCGGCGGCACGCCGATGGTGTGGACCGCGTGCATGCTGTTCTTCCAGGCGCTGCTCACGGGCGGCTACGGCTACGGGCACCTCGTGGCGACGAAGCTCGCTCCCAAGCAGCAGGCGCGGGTGCATACCCTCTCCATCTTGCTATCGGTGGGCCTCCTCGGCCTCGCGACGCTGCGCTGGGGCAACCCGCTCATCCCGCAGCTCGGAGACCAGAACCAGGCTTCGACGGCACCGCTCTCCCACATCGTGCGGCTCCTCGCGATGGCGGTGGGCATTCCGTACCTGGTGCTCTCCACCACCGGCCCGCTCATTCAGAGCTGGAGCCGCCTCTCCGACCCCAGCCGATCGCCGTATCGACTGTACGCGCTGTCGAACATCGGCTCGCTGGCCGGGTTGTTGCTCTATCCGACGGTGATCGAGCTCGCGTTCGGACTGCACACGCAGGCGTGGCTCTTCGCAGGGCTGTACCTCGCGTTCGCGTTGGCGGTGATCGCGTGCGGTCGCGGTGTCTCCCGTGTGAGCGACGCGGCGGTCGAGGTCGTGGGAAGCGCCAGCGCACGTGTGGGCGCGTCACCCTCGTGGACGCGATATCTGACCTGGACCGCGCTGGCAGCGATCGCGTCCGCGTTGCTCCTCTCGACGACGAACCAGCTGTGTCAGGACGTGGCTGCGATCCCGCTCCTGTGGGTCGTACCGCTGTCGCTGTATCTCCTGTCGTTCATCCTCGCGTTCGCGGAGCCGCGCTGGCGCCACGGGTACTACCAGCGTTGGTTGTGGATGCCGGTCTTCATGATCGCGTCCGGCGTCGCGCTGCACTTCCTCGGAGAGCTGCGGACGCGCGTCGGCGTGCAGATCCCGGCGTGGTCCACCTTGCTCTTCTCCGGCTGCATGGTGTGCCACGGCGAGCTCCAGCGCTCGCGGCCCGAGCCGCGCTACCTCACTGGCTTCTGGTTCGCGGTTTCTGTCGGTGGAGCGCTGGGCGGCTTGTTCGTGAGCGTGCTCGCACCCCAGGTGTTCCGGGGCTACTTCGAGATCCACGCGTCCATCGCCGCCTGCGCCCTCGCGGTGGTCCTCACGTTGGCGCTCGGTCGGGAGGAAGAGCCCGCGAGCGATCTCCGGCCCGCGCGCGCGTCGCGCCGCGCGCTCCAGCTCGTCAGCTTGTTCGTCGGTTCCGCGTGGGCCGTCGCATTGATCTTCGGTCTTCTGCGCCACGCCAAAGATGCCAACGCCGGCGTCGTGTCGGTGAGCCGCAGCTTCTTCGGCGTCTTGCGCGTCACGGAAGACGACGTCGACGATCCCAAGCTGCACCGTCGGTTGCTCACGCACGGTCGCATCATCCACGGCATGCAGTTCCTCTCGTCCGAGGGGTCCCACACGCCGTGCACCTACTATGAGCCCGAGAGTGGCGTGGGACGTGCGATTCGCCTCCATCCTCGTCGCGCGCTGGGCCTCTCGCTCGGCATGTGCGGGCTCGGGACCGGCACCATCGCGGCGTACACGCGGCCCGAGGACACGCTGCGCTTCTACGAGATCGATCCCGACGTCGTCGCGCTGTCGCGCGGGCCCGCGCCGCTGTTCCGCTATCTCGCCGACGCGCGCGGCAAGGTGGACGTGGTGATGGGCGACGCCCGCGTCTCCTTGGCGCGCGAGCTCGCCCAGCACGGCTCCAACGGGTTCGACGTCCTGGCGGTCGACGCGTTCTCGGGCGACGCCATCCCCGTGCACCTGCTCACGCGTGAAGCCGTACAGCTGTATCTGCAGCACCTCAAGCCGGACGGCGTGCTCGCACTCCACATCTCCAACCGCCACCTCGCGCTCTTCCCGGTGGTGCGCGCCATCGCCGATTCGCTGTCGCTGAAGTGGGTCCTCGTCGACACCGACTACGACGACGATCCGACGGCCTGGAGCTCCACCTGGGTCCTCGTTGGCCGTGATGCCGCGGCGCTCGCGCCGTACCAGCCGAGCGCGGACCCGGGGCCGGTGCCGGTGGTCGCTCCGTTCACCGACGAGTTCTCCAACATCATGAAGCTGTTGAAGCTGTAAGCCCCATTTCTTTCGCGACGCAGCAAATCTCGTTGACAGCGACGGTCCCAAGTGATCGAATCGCGACCTCCTGATGGCAGACGCGCTCACCCAACTGGTCGTAGACGTGCGGGCGCTGCCTGGCGCGCCCGTGGCCGAGCTGGTCGTCCCGCTTCCCCCGCGCAGCACCGACCGTCGCCGCGTGAAGTCTAGTGCCGCCGCGGTCCCGCTGCCCCTCCTCAAGATCCGCGTGCACGAGCTCCTCGCCGAGCTGGCGCGTCGCCTCACCACCGCGCTGCCGGACACGCTGGCGCAGGCACATCGCGCTTGGGATCAGGTCGACGCGCTGCGCCTCCTCGACAAGGCGATGCGCGACGAGCATCAAGCCTTGCTGGTGGCCGCGCGCTTGCTGCAAGCGCAAGAGTCGCCCGACAAGAGAGCGCTCGGCCTCGAGGCGCAGCTCACGCTCGACGCCGCGATCGATCTGGTATCGCTCGTCGAGCGACGGCTCGCGACGTTGGTGCGCCTGCGCCTGCGCGAGGCGATGCCGAGTCGCGCAGCCCAAGATCTAGCTTCACCCGATCTCGATCAAAGCGCGCTCGAGGCGCTGCTCCCGCAAGGCAGACCCTTTCTCGATCTCGGCGCAGCCCTCGCCGAGACCGCCCGGAGGTGGGCATCATGAACCGTTTCTTCTCGCACATTGGATCTCGCTCGCTGGTCCGGTGGGCCGCCGCGTCGCTCATTGGCGTCGTGTCCGTCTCCCAAGCCCTCCGCGCGTTGCCCGGCATGCTCGCCCGCTCGGCGTCGCTCGGCGCGTTCGCCTTGTCCGCGCTCGCGCTGCTCACCATCGCTGGCATGGCCAGCTTGTGGTTCGCGCGCCTGCGCATCGGTCGCGAGCTGTTCTGCTTGGGTCAGCACCCGGCGACGGGTCAGCTGGTGGAAGCGCGGCGATCGCGGCTCACCACGATCGCCGCCCGAGGCGGCAAGCCCGACCGCGGCGCGCTGGCCGAAGCCGCCTCCGCAGAAGAGCGCGGCCAGGCGTACCTCGGTCGCTTCCTCGTTGCGGTCGCCGTGCTCATCGGCCTCGTCGGGACGTTCTCCGGCCTCGCCGAAGCGCTGCGGGGGCTGCCCGCGATCCTCAACGGCGCCGCCTCCGATCCGCAGAAGCTCGCCGGTCTCCTCGCCGCGCCGCTGTCCGGTCTCGACGTCACTTTCGCCGCCGGCATCGTGGGGATCTTGTCGACGCTGGCCCTCGCGCTGGCGCAAGGCGATCTACAGATCCACGAAGAGCTCGCGCTCGCGCGCCTCGAGGAAGAAACCACTCACGAGCTCATCCCCGCGCTGTGGCCTGTCGCGCACTCCGTGGAGGAGCGCATGGTGCGAGAGCTCGTCGCCCTGCGCGAAGAGAACCGCGGCATGTTGCTCGAGACGGGCAACAGCATCGGTGCGCACGTCGCTGCAGCCACGGCGAAGTCCACCACTGAACTGGTCGCGCGTCTCGGATCTGCCGTCGAGCAGAGTGGCAAGGCGCTGGCCGAGGCCGTGGAGCTTCGCTTCGCCGAGCAACTGAGCGCGCTGCAGAAGACCGCCGAGACGGAGCACTCCGCGCAGCGTGACCGGTCGGAGAGGCTGCTCAAGCAGCTCGCGGACAACAGCAAGGTGCTCGAGCAACGGTTCGTCAGCGAGACCAGCGCGCAGACGGCCGCCTTGCGTGAAGCGGGTCGCACGCAGACCGCTGCGCTGCAGGAGGCTGCGCAAGCACAGGTGAAGCTCGCGGACGAGCTGCGCACGCGCTCCGAAGCGAGCGCCACCCTGCAGAGCGCGCAGCTGCAGGCCCTCCAGGCCGAGCTCGCGAGCCAAGCCGAGCTCACGCAGCACACGCTCACCACGGCCGCGACCCGAGGTCATGCCGAGAGCACGCTCGCATGGCAGGCATTGCGCGCGACGCTCGGCACTGAGGTCTCGGGCCTGCGCGACACGTTGCACCGTCAGATCGACGGCGCACGCGAAGCCCTCTCCGAGACGGCCACTTCCGTCGTCACCGCAATGCAAACGAGCGGCGAGCAAACGCAAGCGCGGCTTACGGCCTTGCAGGTCGCCGCGGTGGAAGCGCTCTCGCAAGGATCGCTCGAAGCGCAGTGCGCGATCGCCGAGGCCGCGGAGCAGTCGAGCCGTGCGCTCGCCGATGGTGCGCGCGCGCTGACGGAGGCCGCTGCCGTCGAGCTCGGTCAGACCCGGACCGCGTTGGTGCTGGCCGCGAACCAAGCGAGCGAGTCGCTGTCCTCCGCGCTCATCGCGAGCAACGATCGGCTCGAGACCCTGCTCGGCTCCACCCGCAGCGATCTCACCGACACGCTGCAGGCCAGCCGGGAAGCCGTCGATCGCCTGGTCACCGAATCGGTCGGCGCGCTCAACACCTCGTGCACGTCGCTGGCGCAATCGAGTGAGCGGCTCGCGTTCGTGGCCGACGCGCTCACCCCGCAGCTCGAGGCGCTCTCGCCCGAGCTGCACGCGCTCGGTCAGGAGGTCGCGCTGCTCGGCACTCGGCAGCAGGATCACGACCAGCCGCTCTTCGCCGACGAGCTGTTGCGGCTCGGGGAAGGCATGGAGCGCCTCGAAGCGCTGGTTCGTCTCGGTCAGCCGACCAACGACGGGCCGCTCGGTGAGCACGTCATCGAGGGAGCGAAGGGCTGATGGGCAAGCCCAGGTCGCCGCTGTTCCCGGTCAACCCGTGGCCGCCACTGGCCGATGGCCTCACGCTGGGCCTCGTCGTGCTGGTGCTGGTCGTTCTGACCGCCGGTCTCGCACAAGCGGGTCTCGCGATCCGGCTGCGCGCGGCCGAGGGGGAGCTCACCCACGTGAAGAACGAGCGGCTGCGCATCCAGGCGCGGCTGCAAGCCCTGGCCCCCGCGGGCACGCTCGCGATCGAAGACGGCAAGGTGATCCTGCAAGGCGAGGTGTTGTTCCGCTCGGGGTCCGACGAGCTCTCGGAAGACGGTGAGAAGACCGTCGCGCAGCTGGCGCCGGCCCTGGCCTCGTTGCTAGAGAGCGAGCCCGACCAGATGGTGTTGTTCGGGGGTCACACCGACAACGTGCCGATCACCACCGACCGCTTCGCCTCCAACTGGGAGCTCTCCACCGCGCGCGCCACGGCCGTCGCACGCGCATTCGTGCACGATGGTCTGTCCCCCGGTCGCGTCATCGCCTCGGGCTTCGGCGCGCACCATCCGCGCGGCGACAACCACACGCCCGATGGTCGCAAGGCGAACCGTCGCATCGAGATCTTGCTGGTGCCTCTCACCACCGTGGCCACGCAGACCGCCGAATGAACGCTCTCGCACGCGCCCTCATTCCCGTCGCGCATCGCGCGTTGAGCTTGCCGTCGGTGCGTCCCGCCGAAGACGAGCCCACGCTGCTAGCGGCGCTCGCCGCCATCGACGGCTTCTTGGCGCAGCCTGTGGCCAGCCGTTACCTCGTCGCCAACCGCAGCCTCGACGCGCTCGCGCGGCTGCGCGGGCGCTCGCCGCAGATCGAGAAGCTTGCCACGCGCGCGGTCGAGGCCGAGCTCGGCAAGCTGCGCAGCCGCGCGCTCCTGCCCGAGGGTGTCACGGGAGACGGCTCGACCGAGGATCCGCTGCGCGTGCTCGCTGCGTTGCCGCCCGATCCGAGAGCGGGTCGACGCCTGCAAGCGCTCGGTGCCTTGCTCGAAGCGCACCGGGCCCTCGCGTTGCGCGTGCGCGCACCCGAGGTGCACCGCGCGCGGCTGATCAAGCCGGAAGAGTCCTCGCGCGCTACTGTATCGGGAGCGGCTGGAGCTTCCCGCCGGCGACCGCCGCGCACAAACCAAGCAGCGCCCGATCGCCGTACGCGTAGCTCGCGCTGACGTACACGAGGCGTCCGGGCTGCACGCCGGCGACCTCGAGCTCGCTCACGTTGGTGAGGTCGACCTTCAACGTGCACAACGGCTTGTCACCCTGACTGACGGTGAGCTCGCTCCCCTTCTTGGCGACGCGATAGCTCCCGCGCGAAAATGACCCGTCTTTCGCCGCGGAAAAGCCCGCGCCGCGCATTCGATCCTCGACGGCCTTCGACGTTTTCACGTACCCACCGCGGCGGGTGGTGCTCTGCCCCAGGATCGGGATCGACGCGCGGCAGACTCCGCGGTAATCAGCGGTAGCACGTGAGCTGAGAATGGAGCAAACCGTGGTCGCCCTACTTCGAGATCG
>JAYUBF010000205.1:0-5049 GCA_043741435.1 Myxococcales bacterium | reverse complement strand
CGCTGCGAGTCCCGATCGACGGCTAGTCTAGCGGACGGATTTCGTGGGCGTCCCATTGCTGCGTAGGCCCGTTGGTACCCAGTCTCGCGGCCAACCTTCCCGACGGCCGCGAGACAGTGTATGACCCGCACATGATCTCGCCAACCCTCCGATACCTCGCGATCTTCTTGAGTGCCGTGCTGTGTGCTTCCACCGCCTCGGCCGCGCAAAAGAAAGGCACCGCCCCGGAGGCGGTCGCCTTCGTGAAGAAAGTGAACGAAGACCTCCGGCGCCTGTGGGTCGCGCAGTCGACGGCCGACTGGATCAAGGCCACCTACATCACGGATGACACCGAGCGCAACTCGGCGATGGCGAACGACGCGGTGATGGCCTACGTCGCGAGGGCACAGAAGGACGCCGCGCGCTTCGTCGGCGTGAAGGTCGACGCCGACACCCAGCGCATGCTGTACCTCCTGCGTGGTGCCGCCGTGTTGCCGGCACCGTCGGACGCGAAGAAGCGCGCCGAGCTAGCCGGGCTCGCGGCGAAGCTCGAAGGCCTCTACGGCAAGGGCAAGTACTGCAAGTCGGCGACGGATCCGAAGAGCTGTCGCGACCTCAATGATCTGTCCGAGGTCCTCAACAAGAGCCGAAACTACGACGAGCTGCTCGACGCGTGGAATGGCTGGCACAGCATCGCGCGTCCGATGCGCGCGATGTACGAGCGGCTCGTGGCGCTCACCAATGAGGGCGCGCGCGAGGTAGGCTTCCCCGACACGGGGGCGATGTGGCGCTCGAACTACGACATGGCGCCCGAGGCGTTCGAGAAAGAGTCCGATCGTCTGTGGACCCAGCTCAAGCCACTCTACGATCAGCTCCACTGCTACGTGCGCGCGCAGCTCGCGAAGACCTACGGCGGCAAGATCAACCCCAAGGGGCCGATCCCGGCGCACCTCCTCGGCAACATGTGGGCGCAGGACTGGTCGAACCTCTATCCGATGATGGAGCCCTACAAGGGCCAGGCGTCGCTCGACGTCACGGCGGAGCTGAAGAAGCAGGGCTACGACGCCGTGAAGCTGGTGAAGCTCGGCGAGTCGTTCTTCACGTCGATGGGCCTCGACCCCCTGCCCGACACGTTCTGGCAGCGCTCGCAATTCACGAAGCCGCGCGACCGTGAAGTGGTGTGTCACGCCAGCGCGTGGGACGTCGTGTTCGACAACGACCTGCGCGTCAAGATGTGCATCCATGCCGACGAGGAAAACCTCGTCACGATCCACCACGAGCTCGGGCACGACTATTACTTTCACTCCTACTTCAAGCTGCCGGTGTTGTTCCAGCAAGGCGCCAACGACGGCTTCCACGAGGCCATCGGCGATGCGCTCACGCTATCCATCACGCCGGCGTATCTGAAGAAGATCGGCCTCGTCTCGACGGTGCAGACCGATCAAAAGGGCCTCATCAACTTCCAGATGAAGAACGCGCTCGAGAAGATCTCGTTCCTCCCCTTCGGCAAGCTCGTCGACCAATGGCGTTGGGACGTGTTCTCCGGCAAGACGAAGCCGACCGACTACAACAAGGCGTGGTGGACGCTGCGGGAGAAGCTGCAGGGCGTGTCGGCACCGACGCCGCGCTCCGAAAGCGACTTCGATCCGGGTGCGAAGTATCACGTGCCCGCGAACACGCCCTACGCGCGCTACTTCCTCGCCCGCGTGCTGCAGTTCCAGTTCCACCGCGCGATGTGCAAGGCAGCAGGCTTCACCGGGCCGCTGCACGAGTGCTCGATCTACGGCAACAAGGTGGTTGGAGAGAAGCTGCGCGCGATGCTGGCGATGGGCGCGTCGAAGCCGTGGCCCGATGCGTTGTACGCGCTCACCGGCGAGAGGCAGATGGATGCCACCGCGATCCTCGAATACTTCGCGCCGCTGCAAGCGTGGCTCAAGGAACAGAACAAGTCGCAGACCTGCGGCTGGTAGCACCGCACATGCGCGCTGATGCTCGAGCCGAAATCCGTTAGATTCACGTCGTGCGCAATGACGACGGTACCAAGAAGATTGCTGAATGGCCGCTCGTCGAGCGACTCGCTTTCCTGCTCAAGGTGAACGACCAGCCTCCAGAGTTGCGGGTAGCGTTTATCACAAAGAACGGATTCACCGTCGAGCAGATCGAGCGCTGGAGGACGGACGCAAGGAAGCAGCTGCGACATCTTCCCTCCCTGAAGCAGCGCCGCGACAAGGCAACGTGATGTCCAGCTCATCGACTACCTCGAGGACACCTTGCGCAAGAGCAGCCTGAACCCGCTGCGCCTCACCGACGCATAGCAAGGAGAGCGACCGCCTGCGCGACGCTGAGCACGACGGAAACGCCGAGCGCGATCGTCGCGTACGGCTGACCTGCGGCGAACATCCACACCACAGCAGGCGTCGCGACGAGCCGTACCAGCTCGATCTTTTTCGCCCACGCGCGCTGCTCCACGATGCCGGCCACCGTCACCAGCCACACGATCACGAGCGTGCCGGCTGCCAGCTTCGAGAGCCACGTCGTCGCTTGCGGGGCTTGCGTGAGCGCGGGCAGCGCCAGCGTGACGACGACGAAAGACGCGACGGCGTAGAGATTCGCGCTGCGTGGTGGCGCGACCGTGTAGCGACGTTGTGCGCTGCGACTCGCGTGGGGAATGCTCACCGGGCCACCGAGCTCGGCCGGCCGCCACTCCGGCGGACGGAACGGCACGGAGAGCTTGTCGACGAGGCGAGGGCATGCGCGCACGAGCGCGGCCATCTCGGTCCAGTAAGACACCTGTGCCCACAGCGGATTGAAGCTGGCGAGCGGCTTCACGGTGCCGTACGCGGGCTCCTCGCTCTCGCGAGCCCAGGTGCCGAACAGCCGATCCCACACGATGAGGAAGCCGCTGTAGTTGGTGTCGATGTAGCTGGGGTTGATCGCGTGGTGCGCCCGGTGGTTCGACGGTGAGTTCATGAACCCGTCGATGGGGAGCTTGCCGATGCCGCGCGTGTGCGGCCAGAACTGCCAGAGCGTATGCAGCGTGAACACGACGAAGAACATCTCCGGTGGAAAGCCGAGCACCGCGATCGGCGCATGAAACGGTGCGATCATGAGCGGCTCGAGCCAGCCCTGGCGCAGCGCGACGGAGAGGTTGTACTCCTCGCTCTGGTGATGCACGCCATGCACCGCCCACAGGAAGTTCACGCGATGGCTGGCACGGTGGAACAGGTAATACGCGAGGTCCACCAGCACCACGAGCAGGATCCACGCGAGTGGTGAACGCGCCGAGAACATCGTCAGGCGCAGGTGGCTCCACACCCACGCGTAGGCGCCCACCTCGACGACGAACAAGAAAACCTGGAACACCTGCTGGCCGATGCCGCACGACAGATCGGCCATCGAGTCGTGCAAACGGTACGCGGGATCTTGCCAGCGACGGAGCGCGAACCTCTCGACCGCGATGAGCAGGAAGAAGATCGGTATCGACGCGGCGATGAGGCGGGCGTCCATGCTTCTCTTGAGGCTAGCACCTCGCCCGCATGTGTCGGCAAATGGAGGGTATAATGTCCAGGCCATGCGCAGCGGCCAGGTGCTCCTGTCTCGTCTGGGCCCCGCGCTCGCGGTGTGCCTGCTGCTGGCCGCGTGCGCGCCTCCACGGCTCTCGGCGAATCAGCGAGCGATCACCGGACAGGACGGCAACAAGACGGTGGCCGGCACCGAGGTCGTGAACATCTACACCGCGCTCGCGGTCGCAGCCAACCCCGGCGACACCACGATCACCGTCGCTGACACAACCGGATTCGCTGCCGACGACCTCGTACTCATCGTGGCCAGCCAGGGCGCGAGCATCACCACGAACGACACGAATGCCTACGGCACCGTCAGCACCCTGGGCCAGGCCGGGCAGCACGAGCTCTGGTCGCTGAAGGCCGTCGACGTTGACGTGAATGTCCTCACGCTGAATCCCGCGTGCGGCCTCACCGGGCTCTCGGCGGCGTATCCGTTGTCGTCGCACACGCAGGTCATCCGCGTGCCGCAGTACCGTAACCTCAGCGTGCCGACCGGCGCCACGCTCACCGGTCAAGCCTGGAACGGCACCGTTGGTGGCTACGTGGTGGTGCACGTCGAAGACACCGCCACCATCGATGGTGGCATCCACGCGGACTCGATTGGCTTCCGCGGCGGCGCGCTGTCGGCAGCGAGCACTGCGCTCGGCAACGACGTCACGTCGTACCGCACCGTCGCCACCACCGGCGGCGAGAAAGGCGAGAGCATCGCGGGTGCGCCCGCTGACTACGACGCGCTCTTCTCTGGGCGCTACGGTCGTGGCGCACCCGCGAACGGAGGCGGCGGCGGCAACGGCTATCTCTCCGGTGGCGGTGGCGGTGCGGGCGTCGACGCGACGAGCGGTCTTTCGTACAGCGGACAAGGCACCATGTCGGCAAGTGTCGTCGGCGCTTCGGCGTGGTCGCTCGATCCGGGCGCCGCAACGGCGGGAGCACCGGGCGGAGGTCGCGGTGGCTACAGCTTGTCGGCCTTCGATCTCGACGCGACCAACGTGGGACCCAACAACATCACGTGGGGCGCCAACGCTCGCTCGGAGCGCGGCGGCCTCGGTGGTCACGCGCTTCCCGTCGCTGCGAAGCTGATCTTGGGCGGTGGCGGTGGCGCTGGCGCCTACGACGGCACGGCGACGACGGCGAGCGGGGGTCGCGGCGGCGGCGTGGTGTACCTGATGGCCGATGTGGTCGCGGGCGCGGGTACGCTGCGTGCCGATGGCCAGCCCGGCGCGAACGGCAAGCTCGATGGCACCGGCAGCGCGACCAATGTCGCGACGGGTGGTGGCAGCGGCGGCGGCGGTGGCGGTGGCATGGTGATCGTGCGCGCGACCGGCGGCGCCAACCTCGCATTCAGCGCACGCGGCGGCCTCGGTGGCGGCAGCGTGAACAGCGGCACGTTCGGCCTCGGCATCAACGCAGCCAATGGCCCGGGCGGTGGCGGCGCCGGGGGCGGCGTGGTGCTCGCCACCGGGATGCTGCCATCGACGACCCCAGATGTGCGTGGCGGCGCGGG
>JAYUBF010000204.1:0-40444 GCA_043741435.1 Myxococcales bacterium | reverse complement strand
CCATAGCGTGTTCGCTACCGGGCCGCCACCTGGTGCACGAGCGCCCTACTCGCCCGATTTATGAAAGGTGAACGGGTAACTGACGATGGCGATGCCGGCGCCGGGCGGCATGTGCGGGAACTCCATGCGGCGGAAGACCTGGGCGATGCAGCTCTCCACGGCAGGTGAGCTCATCGTGGAGCTCTCGGTGCCTGCGGTGGTCACGCGTCCGTCGACGGTGATCACGAAGCGGGTCACGACGCGGCCTGAAAGCGCGGCGTTCTGCTGCAGCCGTTGCTCGTAGCAGTACTTGATCTCGTTGGCGTGCTGACGCACCACGCGGCGCACCAGATCCTTGTCCATCTGCGGCGACACTTTGGGCGGCTCCATCGTCCACTCGGGACCACCGGCCTTGTGGCCGATGAGCTTGCCCGCGCCGTGGCCGGGTCCGCGACCGGACCCATCGCCGCAGTTCTTGCCGAGGCAGTTGCCCGTGCTGAGACGCCCGACACCGATGGCGCCCGCACCGATCCCGCTCGGTCCGCGACCGCTGCCCATAATGCCAAGGCCGCCTGCATCGAGGCTGTCGCCGATGGGGCTGCCCTGGATCTCGCCCATCACGTTCTGAGCGTCACCGAGCGCGCTGCCCGCGCCGAACAGGGAGCCGCCGTGCGTGGACTCGAGCCCGCGCATGACACCAAGGAGGCCATAGGTCGACGCTGCGGTCTGCGCAGCTTGCGCTGCGTCTGGATTGGCGGAACGCGCCGATGATCCGGCCGGCGGCTTGGTCGATGATTGTGCGAAGCGCGGACGCCCAGAGGGGCTGGGCGTGCGCTTCGCTGGGGACGCTGCAGCTCCACCGCCACTCGACGGCTTCGGTGGTGGCGTCACCGGTGGGCTGAAGTCGAAGCGCGCGTAGCGGCTGCTGAGGAGGAACGGATCGATCTCGAGCGACCGACTGGACGGCGGCAGCGAGCTCATGAAGAGAACGCCGAGCAAACAGATGAGTGCAGCCACCCCCGTGGAGGCGTGCGCACCCATGTCGAGCCGCGGGTCGAGCGGATGGCGACGCGGCGCATCCGCGTCCTCGACAAGGATGGTGACGTGCCCGAGCGCGATGCGCGCACGGGCGCCGCTCGGTAGGAGGGCGACGCGTCGTTCGCGCGTCGCATCACCGTCGACGAGCTCGCGCGTCCACGCGAGCGCGCTCTCGTGACCCACGAGCTCCACGTGCATGCCGATCTCGTCGACGATCTCGATGCCGCCACCCGTTCGGTGCCGAACCACGTCGAAGACCTCGCCCATGTCCGCGTACGGCAGATCCGCGGCGCCTTCGCCGAGCGTGAAGCGCGCGCCGGGCGCCAAGTGACGAACCTCGACGACAGAATCCTCGAACAGGGTGATGATCTCCGCCGACCGATCCGCTCTCAAGGCATGCGTCCGCAACATATCTACCTCCGGCGCGATCGCGCCTGTGCTGGCTGCGGGCGATCTCGGCGAGACCGCAGCACCGCAACAACTCGACCCCTGCACGGACAACGCGCTCATCCGCGGGTTCCGCGATTCGGGCGAGAGACCTCTGACGGACGTCCATGCGGGAGCGCCTCAGAGCTGAGTTATGCAGACGTGGTGCATGGGCTCGCAGAGCGCCGCGAGCCGAAAAGACAACGGCCGCTCACCGTGAAGTGAGCGGCCGTCGTGAAAGACGAAACGAAGCTGAGGTGCTACTCGGCGCCCGCTGCCTTGAGGACGAACGGGTACGACACGATGACGATGCCGCCGCCCTGCGGCTTCGGGAACTCCCAGCGACGAACCGCGCCGGCGATGCACTGCTCGACGCTCGGGTTGTTCATGGTCGACTGCTGCACCATCGAGGCGATGACGGCGCCGGCGCCGGAGATGGTGAACTGGATCATCACGCGGCCGAAGAGATCCGGCTTCCGCATGAGCTCCTTCTCGTAGCAGAACTTCACTTCGTTCAAGTGGCGACGAATGATGCGGCGGATGATTTCCTTGTCGAGCGAGCCGCGAACCTGCGCGGTACCAGGAACGACGTCGGGCGAGCCCGCACGACGACCACCGAGACCACCAGCGCCACGACCGTAGCCGCTTCCACTGCCTCCACCACCGCCTTTTCCGATCGTCCCGAGGTTGCCGAGGCCGATGGTGCCCTCACCGGTGCCGCCGCCGCCCTTGCCGGAGCCGACGAGACCGAGGCCACCTTGGCCGTACGCCTCACCAACTTGAGTCCCGACGAGACCACCGAGGACGTTCTCTGCTTCGTTACCGAGCGCAGAATTCTGACCGAAGATGGACGCGAGGTGCGCGCCTTCCATCGACTTCATGACGCCGAGCACACCGGACTTCTGCGCGGCTTCTTCAGCGAGCTGCTTGGCGAGGTGGATGTCGGTGTTGTCCTTCGGTCCTTTGATTGAGTACAGACCCTGCTTGTTCTTGCTGGTCTGCTTACCCATCTTGCCTTCTTCGCCCTTGTGACGCTTGCCCTTACCCCCGGCTTCGTCCTCGGACTTCTTCTTCAGGTACTCCGGGATCTCGTCCTTCTCCTCGGGCGGCTTGATCATGAACTTCGCGAAGCGCGCGTCGTTCATGAAGGCGTCGAGCGAGAGCGACTTCGGATCGGGCGGGATGGAGAAGATCATGAAGAGGAAGAGAACCGTGCCGAGCGCGACGGCGCCCGTATACGACTGCTGACCCCAGTCGACGCTGAAGCTCGACGGGTAGTGGCGCGGTGGAGCGACCGACGACACGAGGAACGTGTTCTGGCCGAGGTCGATCTTGGCGCGAGCCCCGTTGGGAATCGAAAAGGCGAACGCGCCAGCCACTTCGGAGGACGGGCGCGCACGACCACTCTGCGCGAGCTGCGCAAGCGGGATGGGCTGACCACCACCGTCTGCGAGAGTAACGTCGCCCTGCATGTTCTGCGTGAAAAGCAGCTCGTAGTCGGTGCCCGTCGAGCGAACGAGCGGGAACGTGCCGACGGGGAGGAGCTCACCCGGCGCGCTGAAGAGTGTGTTCGCGTCCGGCCCGATGGTGAAGTCGCGCGGCTCGCGTTCGTCGAGGAGACGACCGAGGCCCACGAACGTGCCACCCACGCCGAAGGCGAGGAGCACGGTTGCGAGGATGTCCATGAGCGGACCTTCGCGGTGGAGCGGGAACTCGTTGTGAGCCTTGCCGGACTTGTCCCACTCTTCCCACTGGCGCTTGATCTCGGAGATCTGGACGAAGTTGACTACGAAAATCACGAACGCGCCGAGCAGCGCGACGGCAGCGCCGCCGAGCAGGCCCTTGGTGGCGCCGGTGATGACGCCGCCCGCCGGGTTCGAGAAGTGACGAAGCTCGACGACCGACTCTTCGAACATGGCGGCCACTTCGATCGCGCGCGTGCCGTCGTGTATCTCGACCGCACCGGCATCGTAGCCAGCCGGGGCGAAGCCGGCGGGCTGCGAGTAGGCAGCGGCAGGCGCAGCAGCGACGGGGGCAGGCGGGAATGGAGCGGGGACATTCCCCGCAATGGGCGCAGCGGCAACGGGCGCAGGCGGGAATGCCGGCGCGGGCGCACGCGGAGCCGGCGGCGCGGTAGCGAACGGTGCGGGTGCGGGAGCAAACGGAGCCGGCGTGGGCGCAGGCGTGCTGGCGCCGAAGCCGGCCGGGAGCTGACCGACTTGAGTCGGACCGTCTTCCTGCATCTCGCCAACCGCAACCGACTCACCGACGGTGACGATGATCTTGGTGGCGCCAAGGAGGATGGTATCTCCCGACTGCAGCTTGCACTTGTTGACCTTCTGGCCGTTCACCAAGGTGCCCTTGGTGGAGCCCAGATCGATGATGTAGATCTCGGCCGGGGTGCCCGTGATCTCGATGACCGCGTGCATGCGGCTGACGGCTTCGTCGTCGATGCGCAGGTGGCTGGATGACAGCTTGCCGACCTTGATGATGTCTTGCGTCAGCGTCTCGGTACGTACGAGCGTCTCGCCCTTGGGCTCGACCTTGTAAATCTCGAACGTAAGAGGAACGTTTACACCACTCGGCATCGGACTCTGGCTCCTTGCAATTCGCTGCGGTTACGTCTGCCCAAAAACTAAATGTCTTCGGCCGACTTGAGCATCTCGGGGATGAAGTGCTGGCGGATCTTGATGAGCGACGAGTGCTTCACTTTGCCGGCCGAGCCGATCATCTCGCCATCCGGCTTCACGAGGTCGCCCTCGACGGTATCGTCGTCGAAGTCGTACTTCGTTTCTTTCTTGTACTGAACGTCCTGAGCAAGCGCGGGAGCCACGACCGACGCGCCGCCGATGGCGAAAGCGATGGCGAAAGCGACAAGTGCTGAGGTAACGATTTTGCGGGTCATGAGATCCTCCGAACTACACGCGCTTGGGGGGTACTGACAGCGCCTACGACGACCGGTTCCGAAAAAAGGAGCGGCGTCGCGGCGATTCTCTAATTAATTGAAACTGCGTAACTATTTCTTGGGGACAGGCGCGTTCTTCTCGGCGGCGGCAGCATCGGCGGCCTGCTTCTCGGCCTCCTGCTGCATGCGATCCGCCTCTTCCTGCATCTTCTTGGTCTCCGCTTCCATCTTCTTCTGCTCTTCGATGGCGGCGAAGGTATCGTCGATGTCCTTGATGCGGCGCTGCGCGTCGTCGACCTTCGACTTCTCACTTCGCTCGGGTTTGCCGCAGCTCGAGAAGGTCCGGAAGTACTCCTGGGCCTTCTTGAGGTTCGAGTTGTCCTCGACCGTCTTGTAGTCCTGGTAGAGGAGGCCGAGATTGTAGGAGATCGAGCAGTTCTTGCCATCGAGCTCGGTCGCCTTGCGGTACCACTTCTCGGCATCGTCGAACTTGCGGAGGCCGCGCTGGGCGACGCCCATGCCGATCGTCGCATCGAGGTTGGCGGGCTGGAGCGCGAGCACGGCCTGGAACGACTTCTCGGCCACGTCATACTGACGCGACGAGAGCGAGATGGCGCCGATGTTGAGGTGCGCCTCGACGAACTTCGGGTCGAGCTCGACGGCCGTCTTGAACTCCTTCAGCGCGCCCGTCACGTTCTTCTTCCTCAAGTTGATGAGCCCGAGCGTGTTGTAGATGGGCGCGAACTTGTCGCCCAGCTTGGTCTCCTTCGCCTGCTTGCAGACGAGCGCCGCGAGGTCGAGCTTCGACTTGTCGTTCTCGGCGGTCGCGTAATAGATCTGCGCGAGGAGCGCGTAGGCCGCGACCGAGTCGCTGTCGATGGCGAGCGCGCGACGCAGCTTGGAGACCGCGTCCTTGTAGCCGGCGGTGTCGCCCGTCTCGCGCGCCTGGTTGTAGATGATGACGGCGAGGTTGTTGTAGGCCGGGGCGTTGTGGGTCGGGTCGGCCGCGATGGCCTTCTCGAACCACTGGCGCGCCGTCTGGATGTTGCCTTGCTTGTAGTAGAGGTTCCCGAGGTTCGAGAGTGCCGGACCGTAGCCCGGGTTGGCCTTCAACGCCTCGTTGTATTCGCTCTCCGCGTCCTTCGTCTGGCCGCAGCTCTCGAGGATGGTGCCGGCATTGAAGTGCGCCTGCGCGGCGAACGCGCCGGTTCCGTAGGACAGGAACTTCCGCGACCACGACGAGCAATCGCTGGCCGGGATGCCGCCAGGCTGCTTCTTCGCGGTCTCGTACTTGTTGACGACCTCGACGAACTCCTTGCGATCGTTCGACGAGGCCTTCTTCACGCGCTCTTGCGCAGCGGCCTGGCTCGCCTTCACCTCCTCGTCGGAAGGCGGCTTGGGTGCCGTCTCCCTCTTGAGAGGCGCTGGGCCCGACGCGCGCTCGGTTCGCTTAACGGTGGCTGCGTTCTGCGTCTCCTTCTTGTCCCCGCCGCAAGCAGCGACGGCGAACGCGAGGAGCGTGATGCACGCGATTTGGATTCGATTGTTCATGGGGTTCTCTCGCGCTCCCTTTACGGCGTGATCTCGAGCGTCTGGACTTCCGCTCGATCGCTAGCGACCGTCGAGTAGCCCGGCTGCGCGCGAATCTCGGCCGCCAGCGGATACTCGTTGGGCTTGATCTGGTTGAGCTCGCTCTCGCACAGCGACGACCACTCGTTGAACCAGGAGAGCTCGGTCGACTTGTTGAGGCAGGTGGAGAGTCCGTCGATGGCCTTTGCCTCGACGGGCTCCGCCTTGTCGACGAGCGTGTCGCAGTACGCATCGTGGAAGAACGACTCCTCGATGCCCGGCGGTGCCTTCGGAACCGGCGCCGTGTAGAGCTGGCCGGAGAAGTCCTGGAAGAGCTGACCGATGCGGGCGGAGGCCGCGATCGCCCAGTGCGCGTTTTTGTAGAGGATGACGCCCTGATATGCCTTTTGCGTGTCCGTCAACATCTTGGTCTTCGTCTCGAAGTAGGTCTTGAAGGCTTTGGTCGAAGCTTCGACCTTGGCCTTCTGCGCCTTTGCCTTGGCCGGGCTCATGTCCGCTTGCGGCGGCGTGAAGTCGAGCTTGTCGGGAATGGCTGCCTTCAAGAACTTCTCGTAGTTCTGGTCGGCCTCGACCATCTTCGCCTCGGCGGCGTAGTAGGTCATGTCGGAGATGCGCGCGTTCTTCTCTGCCTCGTCCTTGCCAGGCACATGCTGCGTCGCGGCGCCGGCCTTCCAGAGCTTCACGACCTCGGCATAGTGCGTCATCGCTTCCTTCGCGCGAGCCGGGGTGCGCTCGTGCACGATGACCTTAGACTTCGTCTCCGGGCCGCAGGTCTTCGGCAGATCCGAGCCCTTCTTCTTGGCGACCTTCTTTCCCTTCTTTCCTTGGGCCTTGCTCTCGACGCGGGCCTTGCCACCGGCGCGCTGACGGATGAGCTCGATGCAGGCGCCGTTGACGCCGCCGTTCGGCGCGGTGCACGACTGCCGCCACAGAATCTGCGCGATCTTCGCGTGCGCGATGATCTGGCGATCGACGCCGCCCTTCGTCGCCCAGTCTTTGAGGTAGCTCTGCATGTGCTTCTGCAGACCGTCGTAGTCCTTCTTCTGCTCGTAAATTTGGTACTCGTAGAAGTTCACGCCCGCAGCCTGGTCGATGAACTCCTTGCGACCGCCGTAGTTCTTCGTGAACAGCGCCGTGTCCTTGAAGGATGCGTCGTTCTCACCGAGGCCACGCCGGAAGAACGACGCCGTGTTCAGCGCGAGCGGCGCTTCTTTCTCGCCCGGATACTTGGCGGCGAAGTCTTCGTAATTCTTGGCGGCCGGCTCGAAGGCAGCGATGTCCTGATAGTTGCGACCGACCAGGTAGATGGCCTTCTTCGCGTTCGCCGAGTCCGGCTTGTTCTTGATGAGCTCCTCGCGATAACGAATCGCCAGTCCCAGAAGTCCGCACTTCTCGAAGTTGACGGCGGCGTTGTAGTACACCTCGTCGACCTTTGGATCATCCGGGTGCTCGTCGGCGAGCTTGACGTAGAGGCGCGCTGCATCGCAGTAGCGCTTGTCCTTCTCCGTCTGCTCGATCTGCTTACGAACCAGCTGGGCCTTGATGATGCCGAGCTGCTTCATGAAGTCCTGGTCCTTCTGGAACTCGGCCGTGGCGAGGAACTTGTCCACGTACTGGCCGATGCCCATGTAGTCCTTCTTGATGTTCAAGCAATCGATCAAGAGGTTGGCTGAGTAGACGGCGAGCTCGTTCGACTTGTGGTTCTCGGCGATATCGGCGAAGAGCGGCGCGGCCTCTTCGAAGTGGTTGGCCTCATAGTAAATGCGCGCCTTGCGGTACTTGATGGTGACGAGCTCCGGCGCGTCCGGCACGTACTTGATGTACTCGTCGAAGGCCTCGATCATCTTCTTGTTGCGATCGTTGATGTCCTTCTTCGCGAACGCGTTCTCGTCGGTGACCGCTTCCTTGCCCTTGCCCGCGTTCTTCTTCTCGGCGCGCTTGTCCATGCGCGCCTTCTGCGCGTCCTCCGCAGAGTCTTCGATGGAGAGGCAGTTCTTCCAGCTGATGACCGCCGCGTAGGCCGCTTCCTTGAGGTACTTGGCCTTCGGCGTCGGATCCATGTGGACGACGGCCGAGTACTGCGGCGCCGCATCGCAGTATTTCTGGTTGTTGCCGAGCGAGCCGAGCTTGAAGAGGAGCTCTGCGTAGTAGAAGTTCATGACGTACGCGTCTTTTTCGTGCGGGAACTTCGCGATGTATTCCTTGTAGAGGTACTGCGCGAGATCGAAGGTGCCCACGTCCTGCGTCTTGGTCGCTTCCTTGTGCCAGACGGTCGCGAGCTCACGCAACGTGTTGGCCGTGTTGTCCTTGCACTCCTCGAGGTCCGACGGCTTCACGCTCTTGTTCGACTTGTACGAGTCGTAGACCTCGGCGAGGCGCTGGAGCTCCTTCACGTTTTCCGGGTGCGCCTTCGAGCCGGTGTAGGCCAGCGTGTTGTGCATGACCTCCGTCTGCCAGTTGCAGACCTTCGGGCTCTTCGGCTCGATCGCCATGAGCTGACGGAAGATCTTGATGGAGTCCTGGAACTGACCTTGCGAGTTGTAGAGCTCGCCGAGGGCCTCGAGCATGTTCATCGCATAGTCGCCGCCGATGTTCTTGAAGAAGGCCCAGGCCTTGTCCGGCGTGCCGACACGCGCGTACGCACGAACCGCGTCCTTCTTCGCTTCCTTCTCGAGACCGAGCTTGTTCTTCTTGTTGCCGCCCGGCTTCTGCGAAAGCTTGATGACGTCGACGAAGGTCGCGAGCGCCTGCTTGAAGTCGCCCATGTTGTAGTAGACCCAGGCCTCCTTGTAGCGCGCGTAACCGAACACGCGGGAGTCGGGGTACTTCATGACCTTCTCGTAGAACTTGAGCGCGGCCTCGAGGTCCTTGTTCTCGAAGTAGTACTCACCGAAGGCGAAGAACGCATCGGGGAGGAACTTCGACTCCGGGTAATCCTTGATGAGGCGCTTGAAGTAGTTGCGCGCGGCCTCTTCCTTCTTCACCTGCGTGAGCAGGTACGCGAGGTAGAAGAGCACCTCGTCCATGCGCTTGTACGAGGCGTACTTGCCGGGCGGCTCGACGACGGCGATGTACTTCTTCACCGCGCCGAGGAGCCACTGGTTCTCGAGCTTCTGGTAGTTCGCCTGGTCGGCCTTCAGCTTCTGCTCGACGTCCTTCTTCTGCGCCGTCTTGGCGTCGAAGATCTTCTGGTCGAGATCGCGCGCGCGGAAGTTGTAGTAGCGCTGCTGCTCGGCGTAGAGCTCGGCCATCCGGAACAACAGCTCCGGCTTTTCCGGATCGTTGTCGGCCGTGGTGTCGACCAGGCGCTGGAGCACCTTGATCTGCGAGTCGGTGACGCTCTTCACCTTGTCACCGACGCCGCCGAAGATGTCGTCGGCCGTGATCGTCGGCCGGTCTTTCTTCTCAGTCTGCTTTTGCGCAGGCTTGGTGAGCGACGTCTGGGTTGCGGTGATCTCCGCTTCCTTCTTGGTGTACTTGCCGGAGGCGAAAGCCGACGACATGCCACATGCGAAGGCGAGGCCGCTCATTGCAACAGTGACCGCGGCCGTGATGCGCTGCGACGCGTTCTTCATCATCAGAGATTGGCTCCAGCTACCCGTGAGAGATCCAGACGACACTGTATCGACATCATGTCGAGACGATCAGTTCCGACGCGGCAGAGCCGCGCCTCCACTACCTGGTCGCTTCGCGACACTGAATGTGTCGACATGATTCGAGTCAGCGCCCGCACTTGTTCGCGACTTTGAAGCGATAGAAGCCCAGCTCGTCCTTCCAGTACTCCCCGCTGAAGGGCCATTGCTGGTGCTCGTCGTCGATCTGGATGGTGTTGAAGTTCTTGGCGTTGGGGTTGATGACGTTCTGTTCGGCGTTGAGGCCGGCGGTCAGCTGACCCTTGAGCGCGTTGAGCGTCTCGAACTCGACCTTGATGGCCTGCTTCGTGAGGTCGCGAACCTGCTCGGCGAGGCGCGTGAGGCGGGCGCGGGCCAGCTGGCCGGCGTCGTTCTTCGCGAGCGACTGCTGCAGCGTGAGATCCTGCAAGATCGTGCCGGCGACGGCCGTGGACTTCCACGCCGGGTCCGCCTTGTCGACGGCCTTGAGCTCGCGGTCGAGCTCGGTCACGTAGTCGATCGACTTCGCGAGCGTCTTGTCGTTGAGCGCGCCTTCCGCCGCGCGCTGCACGCGACCCGTGAGGCCAGCCTCGCCCGTCTTGATCTTCACGATGTAGTCGAAGAGCTGTGCGTTGTCGGAGTACTTCGCGAGGACCTCGTCGATCTGCTTCCGGAGGTCCGGGTAGATGTTGTTGAACTCCTCGATGGCCTCGCGCGCCTGCTCGTAGTTGCAGCGGTTGAAGTAGATGACGGCCTTGAGGATGAACGTCTCCGGGTAGAACTCCTGGTCGAAGAAGGGCGAGTTCACGGAGTGAATGTTACCGAGCGCCTTCGAGTCGCCGTCGACCTGGAAGTACGACCACGAAGCCTCGAACAGCGACTCGACCCAGTCCGGCGACTTCGGCTCGAGCTTCTCGTAGTACTTGATGGAGAGCGGGTACTGCGCGGCCGAGTAGAAGACGCGGCCGAGCGACAGGTTCGCGAGCTCCGCGAACTCGCGCAGCGCCTTCGGCATCTTCTTCTCGTCCTTGTAGACGGCCGACTTGCGCAGGATCATCTTGAACGACTCGGAGGCCTTCACCAGCGCGGCGCGTGACGATTGCTGGGCGTCGTACTGGATCTTCGCTTCGCGAACCCAGGTCACACCCTCGAAGAACTTGGCCTTCGGGTAGAACTCGCTCTTCTCGGGAACCGCGGCGAAGAGCTCCTTCGCTTCTTTGAATTGGCTTTTGGTGAAGTAGTAGCGACCGAGGAGGTAGTAGAGCTCGTCGCGGAACTCGGCGAGCGCGTCCTGCTCGAGGTCGGCCTTGGTGTACTTGCCGATCTTCTCGAGCACGCCCGCCGACTCGGGCAGGAAGCGCGACAGCGACGCGAGCCACTGGAGCGTCTTCTGGTAGTAGCGGTGCGACGAGCCGGTCTGCACGATGCGGTCGAAGTACGACAGCGACGCGGAATAATATTTCAGGTTGAACAACGCCTTGCCCATGAAGAACTCGGCGCGCTGCTTGTTGGCGTCGTCGTCGCCGGACTGGCCCTCGATGACCTTATTGAGCTCGATCGACGCCATCGGGTAGTCCTGCGCGTCGTACAGCTTGAGCGCGCGCTCGAGCGTCTTGCTGGCCGGACCCTTGGTGCCCGTGGACGCGGCGACCTTCGGCGCGCGCGTTCGCTTCGCCTTCACCGGCGCCGTGGGCTCGGGTTGCGCCGGCTCGGCGTCGTTGCGCTCGACGGCCTCCGGCTCGAAGGTCATGTCGCCGCCGCCACCTGTATCTTTCTTCTTCTTCGGCTTGGCGTCTGCCACCGAGGTCGCGAAGACCACGGTCAGCGGCAGAACGAGGATGGCGGCAAGGCGCGTGTAGATCCGGCTCATCAAAGTACCCCTTGGCTTTTGAGCAACTTATCGTCAACTGCGCTGCGGCTAAACCGCGACAGCGCAGGCGACAACGAATGATTGGGAACAGCCCACCAGATCTTGGTGGGCAAAGTGCGAGGTGGCGGGAAGAGTCTCACCGGAGGGCGACTTTAGTTGCCCCAAAAGTGCCATGTCAAGGCAAAGACTGTTGATTCACTGCCCGCTGCCTGCGAGAGACCTGCTGACTTCGTAGCCGGGCGCGTGAAAGGGAAGCCGCGGCCGCGATATGGGTTGACGGCCGGGTTGGCGTCTTGCTAGAAGAGCGCCTCTTTTACGGTTACGGTTCAATCACTGCAAGGACGAGGCGATTTTCTTGGATAACCAGCTCGGTCGGCCGCTCGAAGTCGAGGTTCGTGACAGCCTCGAAAAAGCGATGAAGATCCTCAAGCAGAAGATGTCGAAGGAAGGCATCCTTCAAGAGGTCAAGCGCCGTCGCTTCTACGAGAAGCCCAGCGTCAAGAAGAAGCGCAAGATGCGCGAGGCGCGCAAGCGTCGTCGTCGCGAACAAAAGCGCCGCGGCCCGAAGTAACACCCGCCTTCGTTTTTTCCGACTCCCGCCGTCGCTGTGGCGGCTCTCGTTGTAAGCGAACGGGTCGTTCCCAATCGGGGACGACCCGTTTCGCATTGAGCCTTGATCCATTCGACGGCACCTGCGCTGCAACGTCGAATTCACGCCGCGGCCCGGGTCGCCTGCCCCATTTGGTGTGATCGCAATCCACCTGGGTACACACGTGAACACGTTGTCGACCGTCGACCCGTGGCAACGCGGGACTTCGGCTGGGACGGAATACCTCGGGCCGTCGATGGAGCGCCTCGATCACGAGCTGCCCTACATCATCGGCGACGCGCGCAACGTGCGCTTCCTCTGGCGGCGCGCCGCTGACGTCGGGGCTTCACCGCACGATGTGCTCGCACCGCTTGAGGAAGGGTGGGAGATGTCGGGTCAGGGCGCCGCGTAGGCGCGCTGGGTCGTCGTCGTGACGTGCCGGAGCCGCTGGCGCGCGAGGACCTCGTCGACCAGCTTCTCGTAGTCGCGCACGCCCTTGCCGCTGGCGCTCTCGAACTCGTAGATGGTCTGGCGGTGCGACGGCGCAGCCTTGTGCTTGGTGTTGATGCGGATCGGCGTGGGGAGGATCTGCTCGCCGAAGGTGCGGCGCAGGATCTGCTCGACCTCGAGCGTGATGCGCTCGCGACGGTCGTACATCGTGAGCAGATAGCCGAGCACTTCGGCGCGCACGCCGAGCCGTGTGCGGATCTTGGCGAGCGTCTCTGAGAACAGCTTGAGGCCCAGCACGGGTAGGTACTCGCAGCAGACGGGCACGAGGACCCAGTCGCTGGCGGCGAGCGCGTTGATGGTGAGGAGGCCGAGATACGGCGCGGTGTCGATGATGATGTCGTCGTAGCCACCGCGCACGGAACGCATCGCCCGCTCGAGCACGAACTCGCGCGCCATTGTGCTCGCGAGCTGGAGGTCGACGGTTGCGAGGAGCTCGCCGGCCGGCGCGATGAAGAGGTTCTCGGTGCTGGTAGGCCGCACCACGTCTTGCAACGGGCGGTCGGCGACGAGCACGTCAGCGACAGACGGCTCCCCTTCCGGCACCATCACGCCGAGCGCGGCCGAGGCCGAGCCTTGGATGTCGAGATCGACGAGCAGCACGCGGCGACCGCGCCGCGCGAGCCCTGCGGCGAGCGTGACTGCCGTGGTGGTCTTGCCGACGCCGCCCTTTTGATTCGCAACACACAAAGTGGACATGGAGCCAGCGTAGATTCGCGATCGCCGTCGAGCAAATTTTTGGACTCACGTGAGACTTCGCGACGCGTGAGCACCGATGCGGCGAGGAGAGCCAGCCGGGTGGGCTATACTCCGGCGAGATGACGCTGCTTGGCCTGGTACTGATTTCAACGATCGCGGTGCCGAAGCTGGCACTGGCCCACCCGACGCTGCCATCCTGGCTGGCCCGGTGCAAACAGCTCATGGCGACCACCGTCGCCGCGTTGCGAAAGCAGGATCCCGTCTTCGAGCACCTTCGGCTGCACGACACGATCGATGACGAAGTCGACAACACCCCAGGCCCCGACGAATGCGACCCAAGCCCAAAGGTCCCGTGCGTCCAACGTGGTTTCATCGTCGGAGACGTCCTGCAACGTGAAGGTTTCAACATCAGACTCGAGATGGGTGCGCTTAGCTATTACTACTCGGCGCGAGCCATCAACTTGGTCGACCCGGGGAACACACGAGCAGTCGAGCCATGGCACCCAGGTGCCGATGAGTTCAGGAACTCCATCGTGCGGCGCGATCAGCGGCGCTTGGTTGCGCTGCAAGCGCAGGACGAGCGAGACCCGACTCGATCGGCTCTCTTCGTCTCAGCGCTGAAGGCTACCTTCGATCAATGCGTGGATGAGCCGGTTGCGAAGCCGAAGTGATCGGCGCAGCGCCACTCACAAAGGTGAGCGGTGGGTGCGCTCCAACGAGCGGCACGGCGGTAGGTTTCATTTTCACTACACGCCCTTGCACGCCTCGTGGGTCAGCGAGAGTTTTCCGACGACGTTCGCGAAGAGCGCTGCACGCGAGGGGTTCTATCGGTTCGTGGGAGGCAAAGGCTACAGTCCCGAAGACATCATCGAGCGCGATGGATCATCGAGGAATACTTCAAGGCACTCAAGCAAGGCTGCGCCGTCGAAAAACGCCAACTCGAAAGCTACGAGGCGCTGCGCAAGGCGCTCGCAATCTTCGTGCCCGTGGCGTGGAAACTCCTCGAGCTGCGAACGCTATCGCGGACCGAGCCTGCGACGAAGGCCACCGAAGTCCTCACCTCACCAGTACGCAACTCGACGTACTCCGGGCCTGCAGCGACGTGAAGCTCGGTACCAAGCCAACATGTCGTGATGCGCTGCTCGCCGTGCCGGCCCTTGGCGGGCACATCAAGAACAATGGCGACCCGGGATGGCAGGTGCTCGCTCGCGGATACGAACGCCTAATCATCCTAGAGGAAGCATGGGTGGCAGCCTCGGGCACTGCGACGAGAAAACGCAAAACCTGATCAATGATGAGACGACAACGCCAACGACAACGATGGAATTCAGGGACACGCGCTAGCGCAGATCGGCGTCGGTGGAGCCCGGTGCCTGGCGCAGCGTGCCAAGCTTGCCATTGGGGTTGACGCGGATCGTGTACGCGGAGCGCCGGCTCGGAGCCCCGCCGCCGCCGCTGTAGGGATCGCTATACACGTTGATACGCACTGCGCCGCTCGCGCGGACCAAGGGCTTGGCCAGATCGTCGAGTGTGGCTGCGATGCCACGGGCATTGCCGTTGAGGTAGACCCGTGTCGCGCGGCGGACGGACGGCATCAGATTGCCGGTCTGCTGGAGTATCTTTCCGGTGCTGGAGGAGACGGTGGCCACGTGAAGCTGGGCGTTCGCCGGCGTCGCGAAAAGGACCTTGGCCTGTCGAGCCGATCGCGCGATCACCTGAACCTCGCCGGCAGCCATCGGGAAATACTCCGGGCCACGCGCGGCTCGCACCGAGGCGTTGATCGCGCGGTTGCTGAGCTGGGCGGCATGGGCCGCGAGCGGGCAGCTCACGGCGAGGATGAGGAGAGACAAGAGCTTTCGCATCGCCACCAGCTGAGCAAGAGCCGGGCCGCCGAACCGATGATCAGGATTTCGGGCGCTTGCCCACGCCTCCGTGCGCGCCCACTGGCTACCCTAGCCAGCCCACGAAGTTGCATGACCCCAGCGTGCATCGGCCCTGACGAACAATTGCGTGAGCGGCCCGAATGCGGCGGCGCACTCGTCGAACGAGGCGTAGCCGTGCTGCGGCCCGGGGGCAGAGCGCTCGGCGAAGGATGCTGGCAAGCGTCGTCCGGTGCTCATCTGACACGCGTTCCCCAAAGACAAAAGGGACTCCGTACTGGAGCCCCTCTCGGGTTGTTACATGTTGCCGGTACGACCGGGGATACTACGGCCGGGCGTAGCCGCATCGGGCGTAGCCGCATCGATGGGTTTCGCCGCCGGCGCCCAACGTATAGGATGCCGCGCGCGTGACCCAGCAATACATGGAGCTGCGCTACGACGTGCCGGCCGATCGCTCCGAGGATGTAGCGGAGGCATTGGTGGCCGTCGGAGCCAACGGCCTCGAGGAGAGAGATGCGAACACCATCGCCAAGCCGGCAGAGGGGCGCGTGGTGCTCGTGGTCTGGATCGCGTCGGGTGAGGACGAAGCCTTCGTGGCGCGGGCGCGGGCGCAGCTGACGGCCATCGTCGGTGCCTCGGCGGCGGAGCCGCAACGGGAGCAACGCGACGAAGACGAGTGGCGCGACGCGTGGAAGCGCTACTTCCACGCGCGCCCGGTGGGTCGCTTCGTGATCGTGCCCAGCTGGGAGAGCTACGTTCCGCAAGCCGGCGAGGTCGTGCTCGATCTCGATCCGGGTCGCGCGTTCGGCACCGGTGGCCACGCCTCGACAAGACTGTGTTTGCTCGCGATCGATGCCGTCGCAGAAGCGCCCCGCTTCGTGATCGACGTCGGTTGTGGCGCCGGCGTGCTCGCCATCGCTGCGGCGCGAAGATGGCCGCAGCTCCGCGGCATCGGCGTGGACATCGACCCCGAGTCGGTGGACGTGTCCCGCGAGAACGCGGAGCGAAATCACGTGAGCGATCGCCTTCAGTTCGAGACAACGCCGGTGGCGAACCTCGACGAGCGCGCACCGCTCGTGATCGCCAACATCCAGCCGGAGGTCCTCATCCCCATGGCGCCATCGCTGCTCGCGCGCATGGACGAGCGCGCGACGTTGATCTTGGCCGGCATCATCGACGAAGCCGCTGACGACGTGGCGAAGGCCTACCGCTCGCTGGGCGAGCCTCGGCATTTTCGGCAAGAGGGTTGGACGGCGCTCGTCTATTCGACGCAGGCGTCGACGCAGGCGTCGACGCAGGCGTCGAGGCCGGCGCGCGCATGACCCGCGTCTTCGTCGATCCGGAGAAGCTGGCGCAAGAGCTCATTACGCTCACCGACGAGGATCACCGCTATCTTACGCGCGTGCTGCGCCTCGAGATCGGCGACGTGCTAACGCTGTTCGACGGCCTGCAGCACGAGGTCGACGCCGTCATCACCCGCATCGGACCCCGCGCGGTCGAGGTGCGTGCCGAATCGCATCGCACCATCGGTCAGGCTGATCGTCCGGCGCTCACGCTCATCCAAGCGCTGGCCAAGGGCGAGAAGCTCGATCTCGTGGTGCAAAAGGCCACGGAGCTGGGGGTGACGCGCATCATGCCGGTGACGTCGTCCCGCTCCATTCCGCAGCTCGAGGCCATGCGCGCGATCGGGCGCCGCACGCGCTGGCAGAAGATCGCGCGTGAAGCGGCGCGTCAATGCGGCCGCGCCGACGTGCCGGTGATCGAAGCAGTCACGCCACTGGCGACGGCCCTCAAGGTCGTGTCGAAGGACGCGCTGAAGCTCATCCTGTGGGAAGGCGCGCGCAGCACCAGTCTCTCGGACATGTTGCCCACGACGTGTCCCCCCGAGATGGCCGTGGCCGTGGGACCGGAAGGCGGCTTTTCGGCTGCGGAGGTCGAGGCGGCCAAGGCGGCCGGGTTCTTCCCCGCGGGATTGGGACCGCGCGTGCTGCGGACGGAGACGGCTGCCCTGGCGATCCTGGCCATCTTGCAGTTCGCGCTGGGCGATCTGAAGTAGCCGGTCCGATCCACGTTGTTGCGTGGGCGAAGCTGCTTCCACTAAGCTTCGCTGCTCATGTCCGCACCCAGTTCTGCCAGGCTGGCCGCCGCCGCGAGCGGAGCTGCTCCCCGCGTCCATGCGGCGGGCATGATGCGTCGCGCCGTTGCTGGTGCGATCGACCTGGTGGTCCTCGTGAGCCTGTTCGTGGGGTTGCAGGCGATGAGCTCTCTCGTCGTGGGGCATGCCATGCCGCGCCTCGCGCAGCTCGGTCCGGCGGGGCTGGTCGATGCCGTCCTGAGCGGAAGCATGCTGGCGGCGACGGGGCTGCTGCTCTTCGTGTTGTTGTGTTTGCTCTACGCTGCGCTGCTGGATGCCGGTGCGGGACAAACGCTGGGCAAGCGCGTGCTGGGACTTCGCGTGATCGACGGCTACGGCCAATCGCTCGGGCTCGGTCGCGCTGCGCTGCGCGCGCTGGCGATGGTTCCATCGGTGGCCATCGCGGGCCTCGGTCTGTTGTGGATCGGCTTCGATCGCGAGCGGCGTGGCCTCCACGATCGCTTGTCGGATACCCACGTGATCCTGATCCAGCGCAGCGACGCCCTCCAGGCGGCCTCGTGACCTCGCGCCTCGCTTCATTGCTGGTGCAAGACGGTCTCGTCGCGCCGAAGCAAATGGCCGACGCGTTCCAGCGTCAGGTGCTGTACGGCGGCACGCTCGACACCATCCTCCTCGAGATGAATGCCATCGAAGAGCCCGCGCTCATCCTGGCGCTCGGTCGTGCCAACGCGTTGCCCATCGGCGAAGCCATTCCCAACCTCGACAAGCTCACGACCGCCGGCGTGTTGCGTTGGTTTCCGTCCGAGCTCGCAGAAAAGTATCGGGCGGTGCCCCTCAGCGTCGATGGTCACGTGGTGAGGGTGCTCACCACAGACCCAGCCGATCGCCGATCGCTCGATGGGCTGGGCCTCGACATCGGAAAAGCGATAGAGGCCATGATCGCGCCCGAGCATCGCTTCGTACATGCCATGTCGCTCGTCTACGACGCGCAAGTTCCGGCGCGCTTCCAGAGCCTGCAAGCGCGCATGGCCAGACGTGCCGCGGCAGGTGCGGCCAAGGCGCAACCCGCGCAGCAACCTGCTTGGGCGCCCGCGCGCAGCGTGGTCACCGATCTGCCGATTCCTTCGAACGTCGACCACGAGAGCACGCCACGTCTCACGATGCGTGAGCTCGCCGCGCCCGCGATCACGCCTGCGCCTGCGGCTGCGCCAGCGCCGGTCGACGAGACCAGCCTACCGCTCACGATGGCCGCAGCCGTGAAAGCGATCGATGCGGCGGCGGACCGCGATCAGATCTTTTCCGCGATGTGTCGCGGTGCGCGATCACGCGCGGAGTTTGCCGCGCTGTTCACGTTACAGGGCGATACGTTCACGGGGCGCGTCGCGCTCGGTGAAGCGTGGCTGCCGCGCAGCAATGTCACGGCGATCTCGCTGCCACTCGAAACACCGACGGCATTTCGCACGGCCGCGACGAACCTCGCACCGTTCATCGGACGCATCGGTGAAGATCCCGCCACGCTCGCGCTCGTGACCGCGCTCGGACGCAAGGGTCCCATCCCGGCTGCGCTGGTACCGGTGATCCTGCGCAACCGCACCGTCGCCATCCTGTACGCGGACGCGCAAGGCAAGGGCTTGCCCCAGGCCACGCTTGGGGAGCTCGCGAATTGCGCTGCGGCTGCTGCGCGCGCGTTCCAGCGTCTGATCCTCGCAGCAAAGGGGGGCGAGTTTCGGCCCGCCACCGACGGCAAGCTGGCCAAGCTCGCAGCCGCCCCCTTCGCGACCGTGACGGATGCCCCCACGCCGCCGACCGCGCCACCCACTGCGCCGCAGAACGCCTGGCACAGCGGAGCCAAGAGCGAAGCGCAAGCTCGGGTCACCATGCCGAGCGTCATCAGCGATCTACCGACCACTCGCCACTCGGTGATCACGCGCTCACCGACCGACGAGGCCGCGCTGTTCTCGTCGGTGGAACGAGGCGATGATCAATCGAGCGTGTCGGCCGATCGCCTGGTGGAGCTCGGCGTGCGCGTGGCGGAGCTCGCGGTCGCGCGCATTCCCGGTCCCATCCGCATCGATCGCGCGCGCTATCGTGGAGCGACGCCGCCGCTCGCCGACCACGGCCCCCTGCTCGCGCTCATCGCGCGCTTCGGCGACGAGGCGCTCCCCGCCCTCGAGAAGCGGCTGCGTGACCCCGACGCGGAAGTGCGGCTTTACGTTACGCTCGCGCTGGGTGAGCTGGGCCGCGAGCGCTACATCGGCCTTGTCGGTACGCGTCTCTTCGATCGCGATGCTGCCGTTCGCAAGGTCGCGGTGGAAGTGTTGCTTCGCCAGGCCGATGGGCCCGACAAGAAGTCCGTCATCGAGTCGCTGCGCGGCGAGCTGCCCGGTCCCGACGCCGAACGTCAGCACATGGCGGCCGATGCGCTTGGATATCTCGGCGACGCAGCGTCGGTCGCACGCCTCATCGAGCTGGTGAAGCACGAGCACGAGACGATCCGGGCCGCGGCGCATCGCGCGCTCGTCGCGATCACGAAGCAAGACTACGGTACCAGCCGCTGGCGCTGGCGCGGGTGGTGGGACAAGCACAAGAACGAAGACCGCACCGAGTGGTTGTTCGAGGGGCTGGCGCACTCGAATGACGAGGTGCGGGCATCGGCTGCAGAAGAGCTGCGCCGCCGTTTCAGCGAGAACTTCGGCTACCACTGGGACGCGCCCAAGCGAGATCGTGAAGACTCGCGGAAGCGCTGGCTCGAGTGGTACCGCGCGCGACGATAGCGCTTCCCCTCAACGCTTCACGAAGTCGTCGCCGGTAAACCCATACGTCGCGCGCTTGTCCGCGGTCCACGGCAGCAGGATCGGCAGCACGTCGGTGGCTGCTGCCTCGTTGTAGTTGCCGGCATTCAGGCCCTCGGCCGGCTGAGCCTCGAGCACGAGGTCCGTGCCGCGTCCGTGCTTCTTGAGCGTGAGCTTGGTGACGAGCCGTCCCGTCGGCAGTTGCTTGCCGACCTCGACGGCGAACACGCATCGGAGCTCGGTGCCGCTCACGCGGTAGGCAGCGAGCACCTCGCGGGAGCCACCCCCGCCGCGCTCCGTGTAGCGCAGGAGGACCGCTTGCCGGCCATCGCCCCCGAGGTCGACGAGCTGCGGATCACGTACGTCCTTGCCGTCGGCAACCGGCAGCTCGAGGTAGCTGTAGCCGTCGGAGACCATGCCAAGGTACTTGCCCGCGAGCACCAGCGTGACGCTGCCCTTGCCGCTGCGCACCTGCTTCTGCCACCGCACGGTGGACCGCGGGAGACTGCGATCTTCGAGGAAGCTGTCGAGCGAGGACGGGCCAGCGGTGAACGCGAGATCGCCTTCCACCGTGACGGAGCGCTCCGTCTTGAGCGCCGCCGCAGAGTCGCAATCGTCGAAGCGCGCCAGGATCGGGACGCGCTCCGGATTGCGACCGAGGATGGCGCGCGGCAACGCGAGCTCGATGACGAAGCCGCGATCGCTGCTGGTGGACATGATCTTGCCGCCGCCAACCGCCTTGGCTTTGATCGAACCCGACGTTGGGAACAGGGTGAACTTGTGCGAGCCGATGTGGAGCGCGATCTGGTCTTCGCCGTTGCGCGCTTGCGGCGTGCGCACCACCCGCGCATCTGCGGCCTCGATCTCCACGTACAACGTCTTGCCTTCGGTGTTGCAGCGCACCGAGAGGCTCGTTCGATCGTCGCCGGCGGTGAGCGCTGGTACTTCGCGCCAGTCTTCGCCCATGCCATCGAGCGAGATGGTGTCGCGCTCGGCAGGTGCGCACGGTAGATCCGCGCCGTGCGCGACGCTGGCGCCAATACCGACGAGAACGCACAGGAGGGTGAAGGCTTCTCGCCGGGGAATCCGCATTTTTGAGCGCAGCATCATACAACTTCCCCGGCGAGAGGGAGGGGTTGCGAACGCGGTCGCCCCCGTGAGGAGATGTCGCTCATGCGTGCACCCTCGATCCCCCTCGCGATTGCTCTGGGCTATCTCCTATGTGCGGTGCCTCTGGCCGTCGGCTGTGACGGGGATGGCCCCGCCACTGGCGCCGACATGTCCGGCACCACGCCCACGCTCTCGACGGGCGGGAACTGTCCAGCGGTGACCGGTGCAGGCACGATGCACACCGGCACCATCAGCGCGGACGAGACGTGGACGGCGGCCACAAGCCCCCACGTCGTCACGTTCGACCTGGCCGTGAAGGGCGCGACGCTCACCATCGAGCCGTGCGCCGTGGTGCGCGTGAAGGCCGGCTACACCATCGGCATCGGCGGCAGCAACCCCGCAGACCCCGCCGCGAAGATCGTGGCGCACGGCACCGCATCGGGATCGGACCTCCACCCGGTGACCTTCACCGTCGACGATCCTGCCAAATACTGGGGCTCGCTCGCCATCTACGCCTCGGGCAGCGCCGACCTCGAGCAGGTCATTTTGCAGCGCGCGGGCAACCTCGGCACCGCGCAGAACTTCGGTGGAGCGCTGCGCATCTTCGGGGACGACAACCGCAAGAAGCCCGTGCCCAGTGTGCGCGCAGTCAGCGTGCTCATCGACGACGCCGCCACGGCCGGCATCAACATCCAGCGCTCCGGTGGCTTCACTGCCGACTCGAAGGACGTCACCGTGCAGAGCTGTGGCAAGGCCGGCAATGCGGTCTCGCTCGAGACGCAGTACGCGTTGTACGTGGAGTCACCGTCGCTGCAGACCATCCCGCCGGGCAAGTACACCGGCAACTTCAAGGACGCGATCCTCGTTCCCGACCCGGGCCTCGACGGCGACGAGACCTTCCACGAGCGCGGCGTTCCCTACCGCCTCAAGTACTCCTATGGCATGAGGCCACAGAAGTCGGCCGCCCAGGGTGGACTAGCGACGCTGACCATCGAAGCGGGTGTCACCATCAAGCTCATGCCGGCGACCGGCAACATCCCGTCCATCAACCTCGGTACGTCAGGCGCGATGGATCCCGCTTCGACGTGGCCGGTGAAGCTCGTCGCAGCCGGCACGGCCGACAAGCCCATCACCATCACCTCGGATGCACCGTCGCCGGCGCCGGGCGACTGGGCGGGCCTCGAGTGGGGCGGCGGCCCGTCGACGGGGAACGTGATGACCTACGTGAAGTTTCAGTACGGCGGCGGGCCGTCGCTCACCCAGAGCTTCGGTTGCGGACCCACGACCAACGATGCCGAGCTCCTCATCACCGGCTGGCGCCCCGACACCGCGTTCATCCAGAACTGCTCGTTCCTCGACTCGGCCGCGGGCGGCATCGTGAGTGGCTGGTTCGGCGACGGGCCGAACTTGCGCGCGAACAACACGTTCACGAACATCGGCAAGCCGTGCGAGGTCTCGCAGCCGACGCCGCTGACAGGCGGCTGCCCGAGCAACCGCGTCACGCCCGACTGCTACTAGACTCGACTTGAGCACTTTCGGACCGAGCCGTCGCGTCGCGAGGAGCCTCAGCAGCGACGAGCGACGAGCGACGAGGGAGAATACTGGTGGTATTCGACCGAGGATCGAGGAAGCCGACGAGGTCCACAGCAGCGACGGCGAAGGGAGAAAGTGCTGACGTCGAGACTAGAGCAAACTGCGCTACGATCGAGGGTGACGCATGCGCACGCTCGCACTCGCTTGTGCCCTTTCGCTATCCCCTGGCGCGATCGCTTTCGCGCAACCCGTGCTCGATGCGGGCGCGCCCGACGCGAGCAGCTGCGCACCGACGAGGATCTGAGCAACGTGCGCGCGGATCCCAGGTTCGCCACGCTCTCCGAGATCCGCTGACCGTTCGGAGCCGTTCTCCCAATGATTTCGGTGGCGCAGATGTGGTAGACAGCCGCCATGCTCGAGACCATCGCTCGTGGCTTCAAGAACGCCAAGGCTCGCTTCACTGGCGTCACGGAGCTCACCCCCGAGAACATCGAAGAGGCGCTGCGCGACGTGCGCATGTCGCTCCTCGAGGCCGACGTCGAGTTCAAGGTCGTCCGCGCCTTTCTCGATCGCATCAAAGCGAAGGCGATCGGCGAGACGGTGCAGCTGCGCGCCAAGGCCGGTGATCGCGCGCTGCAAGCGACGCCCGAGCAGCACTTCGTGCGCATCTGTCAGGAGGAGCTCGTTGCGCTGATGGGACCGGTCGACACCGACCTGACCTGGGCGAAGAAGGGCCCCACCAGCATCATGATGGTGGGTCTTCAGGGATCCGGTAAGACCACCACCGTCGGCAAGCTGGCTCGGTACCTCGAGAAGGACAAGCGTCGCCCCCTCCTCGTGGCGGCCGACATCTATCGCCCGGCGGCAATCGATCAGCTGAAGATCCTAGGCGAGAAGCTCAACATGCCGGTGTTCACGGTGCCGGGCGCATCACCGCCCGACATCTGCGAGCAGGCGCTGCGCCACGCCTACGAGACGAACCGCGACGTGGTGATCTTCGACACCGCCGGCCGCCTCGCGATCGACGAGCCGCTGATGCAGGAGCTCGAGGAAATCAAGCAGCGCTGCAAGCCGCAGGAGGTGTTCTTCGTCATCGACGCGATGATTGGTCAAGACGCGGTGAACACCGCCAAGACCTTCAACGATCGCGTCGGCGTCACGGGCATCATCCTCACCAAGCTCGACGGTGATGCACGCGGTGGCGCGGCACTCTCGATCAAGGAAGTCACCGGTAAGCCGATCAAGTTCCTCGGCATGGGCGAGTCGCTCGACAAGCTCGAGGAGTTCCGACCGGAAGGGCTCGCGAGCCGCATTCTCGGCATGGGCGACATCGTCGGCCTGATGAAAGACTTCGAGCAGGTCGTGGATGCGGAGAAGGCGGAAGAAGACGCCGTCCGCATGCTCCAGGGCAAGTTCGACATGCAGGACTTCCTCGAGCAGATCCGCACGATCCAGAAGATGGGATCGCTGAAAGACCTCTTCGCGAAGATGCCATTCTTCTCGGGTGGCCTGCCCGAGGGCATCAGCCTCGACGACAAAGAGCTGGTGAAGATCGAAGCGATGATCAGCTCGATGACGAAGGTCGAGCGTGCTCGTCCCGAGGTCTTCGTGGTGACGTCGTGGGAGACCATCGCATCAAACAAGGGCCAGACGACGCATCGTCGCAAGGCGTCCAACTACGACGAGAAGCGCGTTCGTCGTGTCGCGAAGGGCTCGGGCCGCAAGGAGACCGAGGTCAAGGAGCTGCTCAACAAGTTTGCGCTCATGCGCCAGATGATGGGCGCGATGGGCCAGCAATCGGGCCTGCTCGGCAAGATCCCGGGTTTCCGTCAGATCGCGCAGATGCGCAACATGACGAAGGCAGCGGCCGGCATCGATCTCTCGCAGATCATGAGCGCCGCCGGCATGCAGGGCGGCGAGCGTCGCTTCTCCGTGCCGCAGGTGGCGAAGCAGTCGACTGCGCAGCGCAACAAAGAGAAGCAGAAGCGCAAGGAAGCAAAAAAGTCGCGCAAAAAGAACAAGCGCAAGTAAGACCATCGACAAGGTTGACAAGGTGGTACCTCGTCGACGAGTGATGACGCGTATCGTTGCGCTCGTGTGGCTCGCGACCACTGTCGTTGCGCTCTCGTACACGTGGTTGCGAGGTCGCAGCCTTCCCTTCACCGATGATTGGGACGCCATCGTGCCGGTGCTCGTCGGCAAGCAACGCCTGTCGTTCGAGTGGATTTGGTCGCAGCAAAACGAGCATCGGCTGCCCGTTCTCCGTGTCGCGCAGTGGCTCGGTGTCACGCTCGCCGGCGGTGACTTTCGCGGACCGACCCTCATCGGCGTCGCACTCGTGTCGTTCGGCGCAACAGTGATGCTGTCCGTGTTGCGTCGCTGGCGTGGTCACAACGCGCTTGCCGATGTGTGCGTGCCGCTCGCTCTACTCCGGCTCGGGAACAGCTCTTTCGGATGGAGCGGGCAAGTGCACTTCGTCTGCTCGACGGTGCTCGCGATCGGCGTGCTCCGTTGGGGCGCGAGCCCGGCGCTTCTGCTGCTCCCGCTGTGCGGTGCAAACGGACTCGTTCTCGCGCTGCCGCTCGCCATCGTGCTCGGCATCGATGCGATACGGTGTCGCGCTCGCAACGAGCCGTGGCGCGTGCGGCTCGCGTTCGTGATCGCAACGCTCGCGCTCATCGGCATGTACTTCATCGGCTGGCATTCCACGCCGCACGAGTGGGCACCACCGACGACGACGAGCACGTTCGTGATGACCGCACACTACCTGGGCGCCGCGGTGAATCCAGCGTTCGATCCCCTGTGGCCAGGCGATGCCTTGCTGGCGCTCGCATGGATCGTCGCGGTGGCGATCTGCCTCGTACACGCGTGGCGAACGGAGCGTTCGGCGTTTCTTCCGTCGCTGGCCTTGTTCATCGCGCTCCAGCTCCTCTTGGCGTTGGTCCTCGGACGCGCGCGCGGTGGACGCGGTTGGCTGCCCGACCTCGGCTACAACTACGCATCGCTCGAGCTCGGCTTCTTGGCCGGTCTCGTCGCTGCGACGCTGATCGTGGTTCCGCGCAAGCTTCTGGGTCTCGCGCAAACAGCGCTGTTCGCACTCGTCGCGATCCCGTACGTCATCACCACCGTGCTCGCATTTCGTAGCCCCGAGGTTGCTGCGGTCGTGGCAAGCGAGCGCGCGCTCATGGACGAGCTCGCTGCGGGCGTTGCGCCTGCACGGGTCGCTGACGAATACGACGCGCTTCTTCTGCCGCGACACCATTCGGAGACACGCAAGCAGGTCGAAGCCGGTCTCGCGCTGCTGGTGGCCAAGCGGTCGAGGCGGTAGGCACGCCTCTGCTGCGCCCGCCGTCTCGGTTCGCAACGCGAGCGGAGCGACGCAATACACTGTCGGCACTTTCTACTCGAACACTGCTCGATGACCACGGTCGACGCCAGCTTTGGGCCACGGTCGTTCCGGCAATGCCGTTCGCGTGCACGTGCACAGCGACGACCCGTGTGAGCACGTCTCGATGAACAGCGCGTCGAAGTGCTTGCGATTGCCGCGCTTGTCGCGGCCCGCGTACTCGATGTGACACGCGTCGATGGGCAGCAACTGTTGCTGGAACGTGATCGAGAGGAGCAGGAAGCGGGTCGTCACGCGAAGATCCTCTGCGCCTCGGCATTGTCCGGATTCGCGCCACACACGATGATCGCCGGCCGCTCGAGCTTCGTGGCCATGCGACCACTTCGCAGCGCCATCAGCGCTGCGGCACCCGCAGGCTCGACCAGGACTCGCAGCTCGTCCCACAGCCAGCGCATCCCGGCCCGCATCTCGTCGTCGCTGATGAGGACGACCTCGCGGACGTGCGCAGCGCAGACGGTATATGTGGTGGGTCCCACGCGACGAGGCGCCAGGGTCCCGGCGATGGTAGTGACCTCGGCCAGCGTCTGCACCGCGCCGGCGCGCAGGCTTTCGTGCATCGATGCGGCGCCGGTGGGCTCGACGCCCACGATCGCCATCCCCGGTCGCACGTGGTGCGCCGCCAGCGCCACGCCCGCGATGAGCCCGCCTCCGCCGATGGCAACGACGATCCCGTCGACGTGGGGTGCCTCGTCGAGCAGCTCGACGCCCACCGTCGCTTGGCCGGCGATGACGGCGTCGTCTTCGAAAGGATGCACGGCAAGGCCACCGTGCTCGGCGGCGTGCGCGAGCGCAGCGTCCCAGGCATCGTCCCACGCGAGCCCATGGCGAATGCATCGCGCGCCCGCCGCCTCGATGCGTCGCTCCGAGGCGACCGGCGCACGCTCGGGGATGTACACGGTCGCCGCGTGACCGACGTGCTTTGCAGCGAGCGCCACCGCGATGCCGTGGTTGCCACCCGATGCCGTAACCACCCCGGCGGAAAGCGCAGCCGGGGATGCAAGCAGCATGCGGTTGAGCGCGCCGCGCACCTTGAACGAGCCACCGTGCTGCAGGTATTCGAGCTTGAGCACCACCCGGACCCCATCGAGATCGATCTCGATGACGGGGGTGCGGCGAACGTATCCGGTGAGGCGAGTGGCTGCGGCTTCGATGTCCGCAGCGCTGGGACCGACGAGCTTCATGTCCGCGCACCTTTCACCATGCGAGCACCCACCACAAGCCAATGCCGCCTGCGATCACGGCGGCGGCACCGGCGACGAGGAGGACGAGCTCCGTGGTGGGGCCGCGCTGTGCCGGGAGCGTGGAAAGCCCGACGGACGGCACTGGCTCCGGTGTGGCCTCGAGGCGACGTAGATAGGCTTCGGCAGGATCGACGAACGTGAGGGTGTGCTCGCCGAGCGAGATCTCGGTGCCATCGCGCAAGGCCTGCGGAGAAGTCACCCGTGCTCCGTTCACGCGGAGACCGGCACCAGGCCCGAGCAAGCGCAGCGTGACGCCGGCTTCGTCTCTTTCCAGCGCGACGTGCTCCCGCCACATGTCGACCGAATCGAGCGCGAGGCCCCCGTCGGTGGAGAAACCGAGGATGTAGTTGCGCCCCACGTCGGGCAAGAAGAGCGATGGGCCATCGCCGACGGGCTGCAGGTGCGGTTGCGTCTCCCCCGGCCCGAGGCGTTCGAGGACGTCGCGCACCATGCGCCTCGCGATGAGGCGCGAGTTGTCACCCGGGCCATCGAGCTCGGTGAGGTACACACCGATGGTGATGACGAAGTCGGCGATGCCGATGCGGTCGCCTTCCTTCACCGCGGTGCGGGAGCCGGGGCGGAGGCGCTGCTCGTTGAGCGTGGTGCCGTAGCGAGAGCCTTCGTCCACCAGATAGTAGGCGGTGCCGCTGCGCTCGAGCCGCGCGTGCACCAACGACACCTTCGGGTGCGGGAGCAAGACGTCGACGCCTCCGCGACGGCCGAGGACGAGCGCCGACCGATCTCCGTCGAACTCGTAGCGGTAGGTGGGGCGCGAGGGATCGTCGCGGTCCCTGATCTGCAACCGAATAGGCACTTCATGAGCAGTGTAGGTTCCGCTGCCCTACTCCGCCAAACATCCACCGGGGCGGGCGCACGACGTTTGGACGGTTCCGTCGTGGCCAAAGCGCACCGTGACCGCGCCGTCGCGATCGGTGCGGTACAGCGGAATGGTGAGCGCACGATAGCGCTCCACCACGTCGGGATGTGGGAACCGATAGCGATTACCGGCCGCCAGAGAGGCGATCGCCAGCGACGGACGAAGCGCCCTCAGCAGCTCTTCGGTCGACGAGGTGCGCGAGCCATGGTGCGGCACCTTCAGCACGTCGATGTGCCGGGGCCTTCGAGCGACGAGGGCTTCTTCCGCCTCGGCTTCGATGTCGCCGGCGAACAGCAGGCTGCGCCCGGCATAGTCGAGCCGCACCACGAGCGAGTTGTCGTTCTCGGACGCGAGTGGATCGGTCCCGGGCTCACCGGTATAGGAGTGCGGACCGAGCACCTCGAGGTGCACCGCGCCGAGATCGAGCCCGTGCGGCGCCACCACCGGCACACCGAACGTGCCGGCTCGGCGCAACAACGCGCGGGTGGCGGGGTCGGCATTGAGCTGGCCGTTCCACCACAGCTCATCGACGGAAAAGCGTGCGAAGAGCCCGGGGAGCCCACCCGAATGATCGGGATGCGGATGACTGAGAACCATGAGCGCGATGCGACGTACGCCCCGCCGCGCGAGATAGTCACCGACCGTGCGCGCTGCGGCCTCCCCCTGGCCGGGCCCGCCATCGACCACTAGCGCACGGTGATCCGGTAACAGCACGACCGCGGCATCGCCTTGACCGACGTCGAGGAAGCACACCTCCACCGAAGGCCGACACCAGTCGGCGAGCGCCTCGCCAGCAACCACCACCGCGACCGCGACGCACGCCACCGCAACGCGGCGCAGACCGGGGGCGCGTGCGATCCAGAGGAGCGCGAAGACGCAGACCGTGACGCAGGCCCACGACGGAGCACCGGTGCGGAACACCGGCGACCACGGTGCGAGGTACGCGCTGGCCTGCGTGAGCAAGAACGTCGCGAACCCCGACAGGAGCAACGGCAGCCGACCGAGCGGTGACCACACCGACGCGAGGATCGCGCCCGCGATACCGAGTGGGACGATAACGAGCTCGGTGAGTGGCACCGCGACGACGTTGGTGACGACACCCATCGGCGCCACTTCGGCGAACCACCACGCGGTGAGCGGTGCGGTCGCCAACGTGGCGGCGAGCGACACCCGCATCAGCAACCAAGCGGCTCGTGCGAGACGGACGAGCAGCGCCACCGATGCCAGGCGGGGCGGCGCCTCATCCCGCGGGCTGTGCGTCGCAACCACCAGCGTGGCGACCGCCGCCACGAACGACAGCTGGAACGAGACATCGAACAACCGCGCCGGCTGGTCGAGGAGAAGCGCCAGTGCGGCGAACGACAACGCATCCGCTCCGCGCAAGCGACGCGCACCGACGATCGCGAAGAATGCATACGCCACGACGAACGCTGCGCGCAGCGTAGCGACCTCGGCGCCGGTGAGGATGGCGTAGCCGAGCACGATGGGCAACGAAGCCAGGGCGGCCCATCGATCACGCGGATGCAGCGCGCCGAGGCGTGGAGCGACCCGCGCGACGATGGAGCGCGCGAGCGCGAACAAGAGACCGGCTGCGAACGCGAGATGCAAGCCGCTCACCGACAAGAGGTGGGTGATGCCGAGCGCGCGAAAGTCCGTCTCGAGCTGCGGCAGGAGCGCACCTCGTTCACCGAGCACGAGCGCGCTCACCAGCACGGCTTCGCGTTCAGGAATGACCGCTTCGATTCGCGCGCGCAACGCTTCCCGCAGCCGCCAGAGCCGAGCACGCAGACCCATCGGAGCTTCGTCGATCCTGAACGCGAGCTCCGAAGACGAAAGGCTCACCGACCCCTGCATATCGTCTGCGGCGGCACGCCACAGCCCGTCGCACGCGCCCGGATTGCATCGATCGAGGGGCGGAGCAATCCGCGCGTGGACCATGACGCGATCCCCCGGTGCCAACGCCTCCCGGACATGGGGTGCGGTGAACCGGATGCGCCCGGTTGCCGATAGCGGAGCACCGCCACGTCGCACCGCCTCGAGCGCGAGTGGCAATGTGATCTTGTCGTCCGCGCGGCGCGGTGTGCCATCGACGTGCGCGATGAAGTCCCAAGGACGCCCGTCGAACAACGTGGCGGTCGCCCTGGGGAGAGGCGGCGTCACCAGCACCGCGATGCCGACGGAGAGGCCGACCAGGCCCAACCGTCGCGCACCGGCGAGGATCGCGAGCAGACCGAGCACACCGGCGACACAGCCGAGCCCGAGCCCGAGCATGGGCCAGGCCGCGATCAGCCGCGCGACGATCGCGCCTACGATCCAGGCGACGGCCGTGATGCGCAACAGCGGCATGGAGCGCTTATCGACACGCGTACCTGATTGTTGTGTTATCAGAAGCGACGCATGCAGGAGCGAACCGCAGTCGATCCAGTGTGTGGAAAAGAGGTCGACGTGTTGCGCGCACGCGCCGTCGGCATCTTCGGTGGAGTGACTTTTTTCTTCTGCTCGAGCGCGTGCAAGTCTCGCTACAACGACCCTCGTGCCACGCCACGCCCGGAGGCGGACAGCAAGCCGATCACGCTCGTCACGAAGCCGGCGACGCTGTCGGGCCCGATCGTCATCGCACGAGCGATCTCACCTAATCCGATCTCGGCTCCCATGATCGTCGCGCCCGCGGAGGAGGAGGAGGCCCTGGCGACGGACGACCTCGTCCCGCAACGTCCGGTGTGGGCGCTTCCCCTCGTGATCCTGCTGCTCGGCTCCGCCGCCTACTTCACAATCTCCACGCTGCGTGCTGGTGACGATCGCCCCGTCGAAGCGACCACGCCGGCCATCGCTGCACAGACACCTCCCGTCGTTCCGGTCGCGGTGCCCGCCCCCGTGGCCGTCGCGGCGCCCGCGCCCGTCGCGGTCCTGGCCGCGCCGGCCATGAAGGCAGCAGCCCCCGCCGCACCAACGAAGGTGACCGCCACGCCGGATTCGCCGTCACAGCTCACGCCACCCCTCAAGCTCGGCCTGCGTCGCTTCGTCGATGCAAAGAACGATCACACCGACGTGTCCCTTCGCCTCCTCGTCGTCGATGCTGCAGACGACGCCCATGGCTTCGAGCTCGAGCGGCTCGAGGTGAGCCCGGACGATCCTGCCGCCTCGCTGCCCGGAACGGCGATCACACCGCATGACGAGTTCGTTGCCTCGAGCACACGAGCAGGTCGCATCTTCGACGACACCCTCGAGTCCGCGGACGAGCGGGTCGAGGTGCGCGTCACGCGCTCGGAGGATGCCATCGTCGCCGAGGTCAAGCGATCACCTCGTCCGATGGCCGAGGGTCAGCCCAAGGATCCGATCGACTCGAGCTGGCGCGTGGTGTTGCGCGTGCCGGTCGAGGCCTCGGCGCAAGTGCGGGCGGCCCCCTTCGCTCGCAAGCGATACATCTCCGCCCCTGCGGCCGCGCAGTAACTCGTCACGGCAGGGCTTTCTCCGCCCTGTTGCGTCGTGTACTGTCTCGGGCCGAGTGGACTCCATCATGCGTGCATCGACGTGCTGGATCAGGCTCGCCTGCGCGGGCGTGCTCGGGCTGCTCATATGCCATGGCAATGCGCACGCGGGTGGCATTCGCGGTCAGCTCACTCTCACGACGGCTCACGGCGAAAAGGGTCCGGAGGGGCTCTGGCGGCTCGACAACGGCATCTTGGCGGTGCAGGCCCGCAGCGTCGATCCGCGCAGCGAGTGCGTCGTGATCCTGTATCCGAAGACGCCACCGCACGGCAAAGACGTTGGCACGGCCGAGCCGGTGATCGCGGAGCTTCGCGGCCTGCGCCTCGTCCCGCAGGTGATCGTGGTGCCGCTCGGTGCCGCACTGGTGATCAAGAACGAAGATCGCGTGCCGTACGCCTTGCACGCCGTCGGTCCCGATGAGGCCGCGTATCCCGCCAAGCCCCTGCCGGCTGGCGCGAAGCGCGAAGAGACATTGCAGCATCCCGGCGTCTATCCGCTCCGCGACGACGAGCAAGCGCACCTACGAGGCTGGGTCATCGTGACCGATGCCGCGGTGGTGTTGCATCCCGACGCGCACTGGGCCTTCCACGGCGATGCGCCCGACGGGCACTACGACCTGAAGGTATTCTACAAGGGCAACTTCGTCGTCGAGAAGTCCGTCGAGATCAGCTCCAGAGCGACCGAGCTGCAACTCACCATCCCTGCCAAGCACGCGCCGAACGAGGCTCGCTGATGGGGTTGCTCCGCTTCTGGATCTTCCTCGTCACGATCGCGCTCGGGATCGCGGTGGCGGCATTGTTGTTGTTGCCTCGCATGCTCGGCGACGAAATCGAGCACGAGATCGACGCCCGGCTCGAGCGCACGCAGCACGCAGCGACGCTGTTGCTGCGGGTGAACGCACGCAACTGGATCGATACCTCGGCGCAGGTTGCCAGCGACGCCGTTCTCGGCGAGTCGCTCGATCAAGCGACCAAAGGACCGTCCGATCTCGCGCTGGTTCACAAGACGGTGCAAGACCGCCTGCACTACTTCAACGAGAGCATGAAGGTCGACCTCGTGCTTGCCACCGATGCAAAGGGCCGCGTCATCGCGCGGGTCGGCGTCGAGGCGACCGTGTACAAGGACAACATCGACGGCTATCCAGTCGTCGGTGATGCCCTCCGCGGCCTGCGTGGCGACGACACGTGGTCGATCGGCGGCAAGCTTTTCCGCGTCGCCGCTTCCCCCGTGATCCTGCGCGATCGTTACGTCGGCTCCGTCGTGATCGGACAAGAAGCCACCGCCGAGCTCGCCGAGTCCATGAAGAACATGCTCGGCGCCGATGTGGTGCTGTTGCTACGCGGTCGCGTGATCGCATCGACGGCACCGCTCCCGATCCTCGATAGCTTGCCGGCCGCCGCCAGTGCCCATGCCGCCGAGCTCGCACACAACTCGCGCGTCGCCCCGTTCACCGTCGATTCCTTTGCCGTTGCGCTCGTCGCGTTCGCCGGGGATGCCGCCGATCACCAAGCGGTGTTCGCGTTGTGCTCGCCGCGGCACGCCTCGGTGAAGCTGCCGGCCATGCTGCTCGGCCTTCTGCGACAGAACCCGCGCACGTTGCCGTGGCGCATGCTGGCGCCCGTCGGTGGCGGCGCGCTGTTCGTGTTCCTCTTCGCGATGCTGCTCATCCGCGTCGGCGCGGCGGGGCCGATGAGCCGGTTGGCGCGGGACGCGCACGCGTTGTCGCGCGGCGAGCTGGAGCAACTGCCAGAGCGCTCGTACGGCGGGAAGATCGGCGTGGCGGTGCGCGCGATCAACTCGACACTCGCGCGCATCGGCAACAGCCATCGCGCGGTGGTGCACCAGAGCGGCTCGCAACACGCACTCATGAACGCGGAACCGGTCACCACGCCCAAACTGCCGCCGCCGCCGCCACCGGGCGGGACGGCGCCAACCCTGCCGATCTCGACGACGCAGGTACCGGCCGACTTCGACGAGGGTCAGCAGACCAAGAACCTCGAGCAATGGTCGCAGGTCTCCCCTGGCGAGCGCCGAGGCGTCTTCACGCACACCCACACGCCGTTGCCACCTCCGATGATCGCGGCCGATAGCGAGCCCCTGATTCCGGCGGCGCACAAGCACAGCGTCGAGGGCCTGCGCAGCATGCCGAACGATGGTCATCAATTCTCCGGACCGAACACCATCGTCGCCGGCCCGCCGGGTGCGATGCCGCCTACGTCACCGCCTCGTCCGCCTGCTGCCCGTGCGCCGGTCGGTCGGTCCTTCGAGGAGCCCACGTCCGTGGAGAGTCCGTCGGAGGCGTTGCTGCTCGCTGCTTCCAACGACACCAACGACGAGATCGAGACCAACTTCCGCCACGTGTTCGACGAATTCGTGACCACGCGCCAGCACTGCGGCGAGACGATGGACGGCGTCACGTTGGACAAGTTCGTCGCGAAGCTGCGTCAGAACCGCGCGCAGCTGATCCAGCGCTACGGCTGCTCGAACGTGCGGTTCCAGGTGTACGTGCGCGACGGAAAGACCGCGCTCAAAGCCACACCGATTCCGTAGCGCTACACGCCGTCGAGCTCCACCAGGAAGCCGGCGCCGCGTCCGCTCTCGTTCGCCAGGCCTTCGACCGCGGTCACGGTGCCGCCGTGCTCGCTGACGATGCGATGGACGAGCGCGAGACCCAGGCCGGTGCCGCCGGCCTTGCTGGTCGCATACGGTTGGAAGAGCCGATCTCGAATCGAGGGGTCGATGCCGAGCCCGTTGTCGAGCACCTCGATCACCACGCGGTCGTCTCGCCGGCGGGCACGCATCACGACCCGCGGCGCAGCGACAGACGCGACGGCCTCGCGCGCGTTCTCGAGGAGGTTCACCAACACCTGTTGCAGCTGGTCGCGATCGGCACGGGCGAAGATGGGCTCCGCTGCCAGCTCGCGCGTCAGCGGGATGGTGTTGTCGTAGAGCTTGGCGGCGGCCTCGCACAGGTCCACGACGTCGACGGAGTGGAAGCTGGGGGCCGGCAGCCGAGCGAAGCGCGAGAACTCACTGACGATGGACTTGAGGCGCGTGACCTCGTCGAGGATCACCTGCGCCGACTCGGTGAAAAGTCGGTCGAAGTCGGCCGCACGATCGGGACGCGAGCGCGCGCGCTGCAGGGTCTCGATCGACATCTGAATGGGCGTGAGCGGGTTCTTGAGCTCATGCGCGAGGTGTTGGGCCATCTCGCGCCAGGCGGCCACGCGCTCGGCCCGGAGCGCACTCTCCTCGGCCGCTGACAGGGCGCTCACCATCTCGTTGAAGCGCCTCGTGACGGAGGCTACCTCGTCGCGACCTCGCACGGGCAGTGCAAGATCGCGACGACCCCGTGCGAGCGCGTCGGCACCTTCGGCCAATTCGTCGAGCGGCTTCGTGATGCGGCGCGCCACCGCAGCGCCCGCGAACATCGCCAGCACCACGCCACCCAGCGCGAGGATGGCGGCTGCGATATTGAGATCATCGAGCGCCGCGCGCAGCGTGGAGTCGGTGGCGCGAATCTCTACCACCATCGCCGGGCTGTCGGCGTCGACGTCGAGCTCCACCTTGCGCACCTCGGTGCCGGCGGGCGCCGCGGACGGTCGTACGAGGCGCACCATCGACGGGCCCACGTGCTCGGGCAAGATGTCGTCGAGCCACACACCCGCGACCAGCCACGGCCCACGATGCCCGTTGACCGGCGCCATCTCGCGCACCACCTCGAGCGCGAGCCGCCCCGGCCCTTGATGCACGAAGCGAGGACGCTCCTCCACGATGCGTGCGCGCTGGGAGGGCGCACGCAACCGCGCGAGCGTGGCGGGCTCGTTCTGGCCTTCCCGTGCGGGATCGGCGGGCGCGGCCAAAACCCGACCGGTCTGGTCGATGATCACGAGGACGTCGAGGTCGCGGGCCGTGGCTTCGCGTGCGGCCTCGTCGGAGAGCAACACCGGTTGATCGCCAGCGACGATCAGCGCCCGTGCCACCAGACCGGCGAACGGATCGTCGGTCCGCACCAGGCGCGTCGCCGTGCGATCGAGATTGCGGATCGCCGCCTCGTACTCACGCTCGGTCTGTGCTGCTGCCTCGTCGAGCGAGCGGTGCAGCTCCTGCCGATAGCGATTGCCGATCACCTCGCGCGCGATGATGGTGAGCGGCGCCAATGACAGCAGCGTGACCGCACCGAAGGCGATGGTGAGCTTGGTGCCGAGGCGCACGGGTCAGCTCGGCGAGATCGACGCGGTCACCCGCCGCGAGCCGGCGAGAGCTGGCGCGGCGACATCGACCACACGAGCTTGGCGCGACCTGGCTCGGGGACGCTGTCGAAGGCGAGGCGCACGACGCCGGCCTTCGCCATCATCATGCCCGGGCGACCGAGGAGATCGGACAGGAGCTGGCCCATCGAAGGCTCGTGCCCGACGAGCGCCAAGCTGCTGCAGGCGAGACGCTCGCATACCGCCAGCATCGAGGGCGTAGTGCCGTCCGGCGCCAACGCGTGATCGATGTTGAGCCCGCCCTCGTAGCAGAGATCCACGGCCATGAGCGTGGCCGTCTCGACGGCGCGTACGAGCGGGCTCACGGCGAGCGCGTCCCAGCGCACGCCCTCTCTCGCGAGCGCGGCACCGACGGCGCGCGCTTCCTTGCGCCCCTCCGCGAGCAGTGGTCGCTCCCAGTCGTTGCCATGGTTCCCGACGTAGTCGACTGCGCGAGCGTGGCGAATGAGGAAGAGCTCGGTCACCCGACGTTCATAGCACAGGCCGTCAGCGGATGCGCGCTACGAGCAGACCATCGCCGACGGTGAGGAGACAGGGATCGACACGCGGATCGGTGCGCGCCTTCTGGTTGAGCGCGTGCAGGGCTGCGGTCTCGCCATCCATCGTGCCTGCCTTGGCGACTGCGCCGGACCACAGCATGTTGTCGAAGACGAGGACGCCCCCCTTGCGAACGAGCTTCAGGCAACGTTCGTAGTACGCGTCGTACGACGGCTTGTCCGCGTCGATGAACGCGAGGTCGAAGGTACCCGCTTGGCCTTCGGCGAGGAGCTGGTCGAGCGTCTGCACCGCGGGTGCGATGCGGAGGTCGATCTTGTCGCCCACCCCTGCAGCGCGCCAGTGCTTGCGACCGATGGAGGTCCACTCTTCGCTGACGTCACACGCGATGACGCGGCCGTCGCTGGGGAGTGCCTGCGCCACGGCCAAGGTGCTGTAGCCGGTGAAGGTGCCGATCTCGAGCGTGCGCTTGGCGCCCAGCAGGCGAACCAACCACGCGAGCATGCCGGCCGGGTCGACCCCGAGCTGCATGAGCGCTCGCGGCATGAGCGCGGTCTCTTCGCGCAGCGCCTTCATCTGTGGCGTTTCGATGACGAAGCCCGGACCCACGTACTGCGCGACCTCTTCGGAAACCATCGATCGCCCCATCGCGCGAGCATACCCGATGTGAGTTTCTGGTAGCATCCGCGCTCCATGGCAGACACAGTGCTCGTCGCCGGAGTCGATCTAGGCGGCACGAAGATCCAGGCCGCAATCGTGGATCGCGACGGTCAGATCAAGGCATCGAACCGGTGCAAGACGCTGGTCGAAGAAGGCGCTGACGCGGTCATCGGCCGCATCGTCGAGCTCATCGGCAATCTGTGTCGCGAGATCGGCATCAAGCCGTCGCAGCTCGCAGCCGTTTCCGTAGGGGTCGCCGGCGGCGTCGACGATGCGACCGGCACGGTCGACAAGGCGCCCAACCTCGGCTGGGTGAAGGTCCCGCTCGGTAAGAAGCTGAAGGAGGGGCTCGGTGTGTCGCGGGTCGTCCTCGATAACGACGTACGCGTCGCGGTCCTCGGCGAGTGGGCGTACGGACTCGGCAAAGGCACGCGCAACTTCATCGGCATGTTCATCGGCACCGGCATCGGCGGCGGCATCGTCATCGACGGCAATCTGCACAGTGGCGCACGCGGCGTCGCCGGCGAGCTGGGTCACATGGTGATCGAGCCGGGGGGACCGCGCTGCTCGTGTGGCCGCCGTGGTTGCATCGAAGCGTTGGCCAGCCGCACGGCGATGGAGCGCGAGATCCGCGAGCGCAGCAAGCACGGCGACAAGAGCAAGGCGCTCCGCATCATGAAGAAGGAAGAGCGCCCTCGCCTCACCTCGAGCGTCATCGAACGCGCGCTCGAAGAAGGCGACGAGCTCATGGTCGAGGTCCTGGCCGAGACGCAGCGCCACCTCGGCACGCACCTCGGCAACCTCATCAACCTGCTCGACCCCGAAGCCGTCGTCATCGGCGGCGGCGTCGCGGAACGTCTCGGCGAGCGCTTCGCGGGGCCCATAAGAGAGCACGCCTACAAGCAGCTCCTCGTCCCACGCGACCGCGAATCCATCCGCGTCGCTGCAACCGAGCTCAAGGAATCCGCCGCCCCACTAGGCGCCGCCTACCTCGCCTTCCAAAGACTCGGTTAACTAGTACGGCCCGACTACCGTCGACATATCGACGGGACCGGGGCAGCTGTTTTGCTGCGCGGTGAAGCAGGTGTTGGTCGCTGTGTCGCAGCAGGTCACACCGCTCGACGTGGGCGGGCAGCTGTTCTGGCACTGCGCGTTCGTGGTACAGTTCGACACACACGTCAGCGTGGTCATGTCGATGGTCGGTCCGGTCAAGAAGTTCGCCAGATCAGGCCTTGGGGTGCTCGGAAGCGCGCTGTCGCCACATCCAGAGCTGCCGACGGTGAGGACCAGGCCTACCGCCAGGCCCAGCGCCTTCACGAACGAGGTGATTGCTGAGGGCGTGACAAGATTTCTGGCAGCTTTCACGCAAGAAGGCTTACACTACCGGCCCTCGATCACACAAGCCTATTTCTCGTACCGCAGCGCAGAACGGAGAAAGGCTCGGTCTTCCGCGCACCGCGTAACACCATTGATTCCGAACAAATGACTGATTTCCAGAGCCTGCGTGCATGGCTGAAGGCGCCCCGGGCGCTGGTGCTCATCGTGGTGGTGGGCGCGGCTGTCTACCTGCCGGCCCTGCGCACGCCGTTCCTGCTCGATGACTACATGCACGCGACCATGGTGGACGGGCGGGCAGGCATCCATCGTGGGCCGTTCGAGCTGTACGACTTCGTGAATGATCGTGATCGCCAGACGATGATCGACCGCGGGCTCTTGCCCTGGTGGTCGCATCCGCAATTGAAGATCCGCTTCTTTCGGCCCTTGCCGAGCGCGCTCCGGTTCTACGAAGAACGTGCGATCGGCGGACACAACGAGGGCTGGGGGGTGATCGCGATGCACGTCCACTCCTGGTTGTGGTGGCTCGCATGCGTGTTGCTGGCCGCGACCTGGTATCGCCGGATGTTGCCGGAGCCCGTCGCGCTCCTCGGCACCGCGATCTTCGCGCTCGGGCCGTGGCATCTCTTGCCGCTCGCGTGGCTCGCCAATCGAGAAGTGTTGTTGTCGATCGCGTTCGGCGTTCCCGCGCTCATCCTTCACCTGCGGTGGCGAAAGGAGCGATCGATCCGCGACGCCATTGTCGCGACCACCGGCTTCGCGCTGGCATTCGGATGTGGAGAGTATTCTTTCTGCCTCGGTGGCTACGTGCTCGCCCACGAGCTCTGCGCGCGCGAGGATCGGCCGCTACGACGGATCCTCGGGCCACTCCCGTTCGCGTTGCCAGCACTCGCGTACCTCGCGATTCGCGCGCGCGGTGGATACGGCAGCTTCGGGTCCGCCTTCTATGCCGATCCGCTGCGCGAGCCGTGGAAGACCTTGATGCTCGTGCCGCAGCGGCTCACCACGTTGCTCGCCGAAGGGTGGCTCACCCTCGGCACCGATGCATGGGGCACCACCGCGCCACCCTGGGTCGTCTCCACGCTCGTGATCATCGCGGGCGCGTTGCTGCTCGTCGCGCTGCGCCGCACCACTGCTGCGCTGCCAAGCGAGCAGCGACGCACCATTGTCTTCCTCCTGCTGGGTTCTCTGGGCGCGCTCGCTCCGGTCATCGCAGTGGTGCCCGCGCCGCGCCTGCTCGCGATCAGCGCCCTCGGCATGGCGCCCGTCATCGCCCTGCTCGTACATCACGGTTGGTTCCCTGCCGTGGCTGAGGAGCGACGTGGCGCCGCCGAGATCACCGCTCTCATGGCCACGGTGATGGCGTTCTTGCACCTCGTCCACGGACCCGCCGCATCGCTGATCGCCGGGCTCAACCTGCGCGACTCTTCGCTGGCGTACACCGTGACCGCGGCCCGCCTCAACCGCGAGCTCGCGGCGAGACCGACCCGTGAGGTGCAGCTCGTGCGCGGCGCAGCGGGCGCATTCTTCGGGCCGTTCGCGCTCGCGATGGGTGGGACGCCGATCGAGCGCTGGCACGTGTTGTCGCAAACGCCGCACGTGCTCGCGCTGCGCCCGGACGCCAACACCCTCGAGCTCGTCACCGCTGCCGCCGATGGCCTGTTTCCCGACGGGCCGGGTAACTTGTTCCGTGACCGCACGCTACCGTTCACGGCGGGCGCACGCATCTCGACGCCGGGCTTCGAGGTGGAGATCCTCCAGGTCGGCGCGCATGGGCCCACACGCGCTCGCTTTCACTTCGAGAAGCCTCTCGAGTCGACGGACTACCTGTGGCTCAGCGAACGCTACTCCGGGCTCACCATCGAGACGTTGCCGCCCGCGGGCTTCGGCGAGCCCTTCGATCCCTGAAATACACGGTGACGCACGGTGACATACACGCACCGGCATCGGGGTGCACGTCAGGATTGTGAGAGGGGTCAGAAAATGGGAGCCCGCGGCGGGCTCCCATTTTCTGACCCCCAACCGCGTGGGTTACGCGGCGATGGC
>JAYUBF010000203.1:0-15693 GCA_043741435.1 Myxococcales bacterium | reverse complement strand
CGGTGCTCTCGTCCTCGAGAGCTCCTCGTACGACTACGGCGCGTGCTGGTCGCAGGGTGGCGCGAGCAAGCTACGCATCGCGGTCGAAGTCGAGCCGCAGGTGAGCACCGAGTTTTACCAGCTGCTGTTCGGCGCCACGAAGAACGATGGTGGGTACTGCGTGCGGATCCACACCGACGGTTAGATGGAGCTGCGAAGGTACGGCAAGGATCAGAACACGACGGTCTTGCGCGCGAGAGTGACGCCAGGCAGGCATGCCTTGCTGCTGCGCTTCGACGCGCTCCATGCGCAATTGCTCATCGACGACCAACCCGTGTTCGACGCCGCGTTGCCCACGCCGCCAGCACTGAGCCGTGTCGGCATCGGCGTGAAGGGTGGTCGAGTAACGCTGCGGCGCTGGCACGTCACACCAGAGCCGTAGCGTTACTTGTTCGTGCTGGGCTGGGTGACGCAGATGCCGCCGCAGTCGGCGCCGCCGTTGGCAACGCTGCATGCGTCGTTCGGGTTATCGACGCACACCTTGCCGGCGGGGCAGGCGAAGTTGGCGATGCCACCGCAGAACTCACCCGCGGGCTGGTTCGCACTCGCGATGCATGAGGAGAGCTCCGCGCTCGGCGTCCAGCCACAGTTCCCGTTGCCTTGCACTTCGCAGTGCGCGCTCTTGTAGCAGGCGTACTCGGCCCGCCACTCACACGTGGAAACGAGACCCTCGGTGTCACCACAGACCTGACCAGAACAGCCACCCACGAAGCACTGCTTCGGCTCCGCGACACCCCCACAGGCGGCGAGGAACAATGCAAGACAACCAATCGCGGTGCCAAAAACTACGCGTGACATGACGAGCCTCCCATCCGCTAGAGCGGTACGGAGGCTTCCTACAGCATCTGGTGTGCCATACGCCAGCACATCGAGATCATGCGCGACCGCGCGCGACGGAATTCTGAGGCGACGCTCAGGCGGGGCTGGTCTGAACGTCGGCGCGACGGGCGCCGTCGGAGGCGCGGCCTTCGGCGAGAACCTTCTCGGTGGGCTGCTTCAGATCCCAGACGATGCCGAACGCCGAGAGCGACTTCAGCACGTAGTAGCTCAGGTCGATCTCCCACCAGTAGAAGCCCTGGCGAGCGGCGGCGGCGAAGTGGTGGTGGTTGTTGTGCCAGCCTTCGCCCATGGTGACGAGCGCGAGGAACCAGTTGTTGCGGCTGTCGTCGCTGGTCGGGTAGCGGCGCTTGCCGAACACGTGCGACAGCGAGTTGATGGTGAACGTGCCGTGCCACAGCACCACCGTCGAGACGACGAAGCCCCAGAGCACGAGGCCCCAGCCCGCGCCGGCCCCGCCGGTGAAGCGACCGATGAGATAGAGCGCGACGCCCATGACGAGCGGTGGCAGCAGGTGGAAGCGATTGAGGAAGCGCAGCTCCGGATACTTCATGAAGTCGCGGATGCTCTTCTCGGGCGTCTCGTCGTACTTCGCGGAAATGATCCAACCGACGTGTGACCACCAGAAGCCATGCTGCACCGGCGAGTGGATGTCGTTGGGCTGGTCGGAGTTGCGGTGGTGCTCCCGGTGGTGACCAGCCCACCACAACGCACCTTTTTGCACCGACGTCTGCGCGAGGAAGGCGAGCAGGAACTGGAAGACGCGGCTGGTCTTGTACGAGCGATGCGCGAAGTACCGGTGGTAGCCACCGGTGACGCCGAACATCCGGACGTAGTAGAGCGCGATGGCGACGAGCGGGTACCACCACTTGAACGGCAGCATGATCGCGCCGAGGAGTGCGATCAGGTGCATCGCGAAGAATGGGATGGAAGCGCCGAGGGCGATGGTGCGCGACGCGTCGTCTGCTACGGGTACGGCGCGCTCGGGGAGTGTCGTCGGAGACATGGTGGGCCGAAGGGTAGGATCGCGATGTCATCGTCACGTCACGGACCGAACATTGTTTCGTGCGCTCGGCTTCTCGAATCGCGCGCGAAAGACCGGGCGCTATGGCGTGAAACGCCTGAAATTGCTAGATCACTGTCCGCGTTCGTCCATGGACAATCGACTCGGCGAGATACAAGCGGCGCGCCTCCGGACCCTCGTGGTGCTGGTGCTGTGCTTTGCCGTCGTCCCAGGCCTGCTGCTGCTGTCGGTGGGCATCCTGGTGTTGGTGTTCGGTCACCAGCCTCACGATTATGTATTTGGAATCTTGATCGTTTCGCTGGCTGCCACCCTGGCCGGTGGCATCAGCGCCACTTTCTCGTACGTCCGCAGGTCCACCTCGCTCGCTCGCCTGCAGGCCGAGTTCGTTCAGCGCGTGAGCCACGACCTGCGGACCCCGCTCACCGGGATCCGTTTGTTCGTGGAGACCCTGCAGACCGGTCGCGTGTCGGATCCCGAACGGGTGAAAGAATGCCTCGACGTGATCCAGGCGGAGACCGGCCGCTTGACCGGCATGGTGGAGCGCCTCCTCGGCTGGGCGCGCATGGAAGCCGGCAAGCGCGTGTTCCACATGCAGCGGGTCTCGGTGAACGAGGTGGTCGACCGAGCGCTCGGTGCGCTCGAGATCGAGCGCAAGCTCGCCGAGGTGCGGGAGAGGGGCGAGCTCAAGATCGATCGCAACGTGGCCGATATGCCGCTGTTCGTCGAGGTGGACGTGGACGCAATGGCCGAGGCGGTGCTGAACCTCCTGCAGAACGCGGTGCGCTACACCGGCGAGGACAAGCACATCGGCATCGCTACGTCGTTGCGTGACAAGGAGGTGCTCATCACCGTGTCCGACAACGGGCCCGGCATCGCGAAGCACGAGCAGGGCAAGATCTTCGAAAAGTTCCATCGCGCCGTCGACCCGGCGAAGCCCGACGTGATTGGGTCGGGCCTCGGTCTCTCGATCGTGCATCAAATCGTGCGCGCGCACCTCGGCAGCGTGGTCGTCGACAGCGACGTCGGTCATGGAGCACGCTTCACCATCGCATTACCGGATGTGTCGTCCGTGTCGACGCAAGGAATCTGACCATGGCCGAAACGATCTTGCTCGTCGAAGACGATCCCTCCATCTCGCGCGGGCTGACGATGAACCTCGCGCTCGAGGGCTTCCGGGCCGTCGCTGCGGCCGATGGGGAGGAAGCACTGCGCCTCGTGCAAACGCAAAGACCCGATCTGATCGTGGTCGATCTCATGCTGCCCAAGATCGATGGGCTCGAGATCATTCGCCGGCTGCGTGCGCAGAATGAAGACATGCCCATCGTCGTGCTCTCGGCGAAGGGTGACGAGGCCGACAAGGTGCTCGCACTGTCCGTCGGCGCCGACGATTACGTGACGAAGCCGTTCGGGCTCGCCGAGCTCATCGCGCGGATTCGCGCTGCGCTCCGTAGGCGTCGCCACGAGCGTGGCGCACAACGAGACATGGAGTTCGGGGTGGTGCGCCTCGATCTCGCGGGGCGTCGCATCACGGTACGTGGCACGGAGGTGGAGTCGACGGCGAAGGAATTCGACCTGCTGCGCTGCTTCGTCCAGAGCCCCGGTGTGGTGTTCACGCGCGAGCAGCTGATGCAGCGCGTGTGGGGCGCCGATCACTTCGGCACCGTGCGCACGGTCGACAACTTCGTGGCGCGCCTGCGCAGCAAGATCGAGCTCGATCTGAATGCGCCGCACCACATCGAGACGGTGCGCGGGATCGGCTATCGCTTCAACGCGTAGTCGGTGTTCGTTCAATTGATCCTGCTAGGGGTGGATGCGAATCGCGGGGGAATACGATTTTCGCAGCACTGGGGCCGTCCGTCCGCGGCGACGACAATCTGCCTGCTGCGAAAGTGCCGCGGTTGCGCACCTCTGGCGAGGGGAATATTGTCTTCATCTTCATGGCCGATTTCCAGCAAAGCGAGCACGGTGGCGTCACGCGTCTCGTGGTGCGCGGAAACCTCGATGCCAAGAGCGCGAGCGAGCTCAAGCCGGAAGTCGTGAAGATCGGCGACTCGAACGCCAAGAAAGTCCTCGTGGATCTCGACGGGCTCACGCTCATCGACTCATCCGGCGTGGGCGTGCTCATCTCGCTGTTCAAGCGGGTCCGCAGCGGTGGAGGCCAGGTGTGCTTCGCCGGCGTCAAAGCACAACCGAAAGAAGTGTTCCGCCTGCTGCGCCTCGATCGCTCCCTCGACATCTGCGCCACCGTCGAAGACGCGTTGAAGAAGCTCGGCGCGTCATGAGCTAGGCCGTGCCGGACGCATACCTGATCGCGGTCGACGGCCATCTGGTCGGCCGGCGCTTTCCGCTCGATGCCCCCTGCCTCGTGGGGCGCGGGCCCTACAACCACGTCGTCCTCGACGACACGCGCATCTCGAGGCAGCACGCCAAGGTCTCCCCCGAGGCCGGCGGGTACGTGGTGTACGACCTCAATAGCGCCAACGGCACCTACGTGAACGAGGCGCCCGTGAAGCGACAGAAGCTCGAGCCGAACGACGTGGTTCGCTTTGGGCCGTTTGCCTTTCGCTTCGAGGCGCCGCCCCACGTCGATTCGCGTGATCGGCATGACGTTCCGCACAAGTTCCTCGAGGTGAACACTCTCGTCGGACAGGAACCGGCGCCGGCCATCGTGGACTCGCTCGATGTTTCTTCGTCGAGCCCGGGCTTTCTACCCGTCGGGCTCGTCGAGTTGGAAGATGCCGAGCGCAAGCTCCGCACGCTGTATCAACTGATGAACGCCCTCGCCAGCACCCTCGATGCGGAGGACTTGATCGAGCGCATGCTGCGTCACCTGCTGGAGATCTTCCCGCAAGCCGAGATCGCGATGGTGTACGCGCGGGACCCGGCGTCGGGCTCCATGGTGCCGCGCAAGGTGCTCGCGCGCGATGCGCAGCCCGTCGCTGCGTACACGCTCGCCGGGCAGTTCGAGCAAGAAGTCATCGGGCGCGGTCGTGCACTCTTGTCCCGGCCCACCGGCTTCATGCCCGTGCAGCGACCGGGGAGAAAGACGCTCACGCAAGGCCTCGCGATGCATGCGCCGATGATCTTCGGCGAGGCGGCGCACGGCGTGCTCCACGTGCGTGCTCGTGACGGTGGAGAGCACGGCTTCACCCAGGCCGACCTCGATCTACTGTCGAGCGTGGCTGCGCAATCGGCGATGGCGTTGCAAAATGCACGACTGCACCAGGAGTCGTTGAAGCAGCAGCGGCTGCAGCGCGACCTGCAGCTGGCCGAGCAGATCCAGAAGAGCTTCCTCCCGCAACAGCTGCCGGAGGTCCCCGGGATCGAGTTCGTGGCCGAGTATCGGCCCGCCTACCTCGTCGGTGGCGACTTTTACGACGTGTTCTGGCTCGATCGCGATCGGCTGGGTGTCTTCGTTGGTGACGTCTCCGGCAAGGGGGTGTCGGCGGCGTTGCTCATGGCGCGCATCTCGTCGGACTTGCGCGTCGCTGCCTTGGCCGAGCGTGATCCGGCGGCGGCCTTGCGTCGCGTCAACCGCGTGGTGCTCGACCGCAAGCAACACGACATCTTCGTCACCGGGGTGTACCTCACGCTCGACGTGAACACCCACGAGGTCGTGATCGCGAACGCCGGCCATGTGCCGCCCTATGTGCGCCGCCAGGGCCAGGGTGAGATCGAGCGCATGGATCAGGGCGCTGGCACTCCGATCGGTGCGTTCGAAGAAGCAGAATACGAGCCGGTCCGCTTCACGCTCGAAGTAGGCGACACCATGGTGCTCACCACCGACGGGGTGCTCGAGGCCACGAGCTCGCGCAGCGAGCAGTTCGGTTTCCAGCGCATGGAGACTGCGATCGGTCAGGGCAGCTCCCGCGCACACGAGGTGGCGCAGCGCTTGTTGCGCGACGTGCGCCAGCACGTCGGCGACGCGTTGCCGTACGACGACCTGACGCTCATCACGTTCGGCATCGTCGAGTCGGGTGTCCGTGCCTTCGACAACTCGGAGAGCACCGACAGCTACCACGCGCTCGCGCATTCCGACGACGATCCGAAGTCGTAGCGCTTGACCGAACGTATGGTCGTTGATATGAATTACGGTATGAACGCGACTACACGCCGGGTGACCGCGAACCTGCCGCGAAGCTTGCTGACTGAAGCGTGTGAGGTAACCGGTCAAGGACTCACCGAGACGCTGGTTCGGGGTCTCGAGCTAGTGAAGCGCCAATCGGCTGCCAACAAGGCGAAGCGGCTCCGAGGTCGTCTCGTACTCGACATCGACATCGATGGTTCTCGTGAGCGCGCTCGTCGTTGATACTTCGAGCTGGATCTCCTACTTCGCGGGACGGGGAGAGAGCGAGATCGATGAAGCGCTCGTGGAAGCCCGCGTCTATTTGCCGCCGCTGGTTGCGGCCGAGCTTGCGAGCGGCAAGATGAGCGCGAAACAACGCGAGAGTCTCGAGGATTTGCTGGCTGACTTGCCGCTCGCGTCGACCGATCTAATGCATTGGCTGAGGGTTGGCCGCCTGCGCGCGCACCTCGCGACGAAGGGCGTGAGCGTATCGACGCCGGATGCGCACGTCGCCCAGTGCGCAATCGATCTCAATGCGATGCTCATGACCGAGGACAAGATCTTTGCGCACATTGCCAAGCATGAACCCCTGCGACTTTGGATTGACCTCGCGCGGGGCTGATCTCGATCAGCGGTTCACAGATCAAAAATGACGCTTGCCTTCTTCCCCGCACCCTCCGCGTCGCCGGCAATGAGCTCGGCCAACGCGAGCCGAGGTCGTGGATCGTCGGGCGCGAGCCGGGCGACGGTCTCGTACGCGACTTTTGCTGCTTCGACATCGACCAGTCGCACGCGATAGAGCTCGGCGAGGCGCCACCACACGAGGAGCGGGCGCTCGGTGAGGTCGTCCGCCAGCCGATGGATGAGACGTCGATAGAGCTGCTCGAGCCGGCGCCACTCCCCGCGGCGTGCCAGCACGGCCTCGAGCGAGGTCAAGGCCTCGGCGCGGGTGGCGCCGTGATCGAGCACGATCTCGAGGTGATCGGCGGCATCGGCGTCTTCACCCTGCGCGGCGTCGATGCGACCGAGGAACTCGTGCGCGTCGGTGTGATCGGGATCGATGGCCAGCGCGGTCTCGAGATGCGGTCTCGACAAGATCGCGGCCGCGCGGATGCGCTCCATGCTCGCCGAGGCGCTGCCGGGTCCGAGCGCCGTGAGGTACGTGGCCCAACCGAGGAGCGCGTGATAGTCGGGCTGCTCGCTGTCGGCGTCCACGGCCTCCGCCAGGCGGCTGCGTGCGGCCGGGTAGTCGCCCCGCTGCAAGCGAGCGTGGCCCTCGTGAGCGTATACCTCGGCCGACAACCGGTCGAACGTCGCTGTTCCCACAGCGCGAGGAGGAAACGACTCGGTGACAGGTCGGCGAGCGAGCCCACCTCCGGCAGGCCGGCGCTCATCGTCCGGGCCGGCGCTACCGTGGAGCCATCGACGGCGGTGATCACCGCATCTACGAGCTCCGGCAGCTCGAGCGGCTTGCCGAAGACCAGAGCGTCGAGCTGCTTCGCGCGTTCGCGCAGTCGCGGCTCCACCTGGCCGGCCCCCATGAGGATGAGGCGCGAGGGCGCGGTGCGCTGCAGCTCTTCGCCGAGCTTGAGGCCGTCCTTCTTCGGCAGGTAGAGGTCGCACATCACGACCTGTGCCGGCCTGCTGGTCATCTGCATCTGCGCGTCGTCCGCGCTCGTCGCGTAACGAACCTCGAGCGTCCCGCGCGCGACATGCGGCGAGAGCAGGTGCTCGAGCGCGCGTTGCGTCAGCGGGTCGTCTTCGACGGTGAGGAGCGAGGGAGGTAACACCTCACGCTATCACGCCGGTTCGGGGAAATGACACGCGAGCTGCGACACGGAATCGCCGTTGTCGGCAGGTGATTGTTGCAGGGGCTGCAACGGCGGTGATTGTTGCAGGGGCTGCAACGGGGGCGACTGTTCACGACAGATGGCCGGGCGATCGTGCGCGAGGTAGCGCGTGCAGCGCGGATGGAACGCGCAACCCGTCGGCGGATAGGCTGGCGAGGGAGGCTCGCCGAGGAGCGGCAGCCGGGTAAATTTTCGTTCGGGGTCGGGCACCGGGACTGCTTGCAGCAGCGCGCGCGTGTACGGATGGTGCGGGGCCGAGAAGAGCGCGCGGGGCCTGCCCGTCTCCACGATCCGACCGAGGTACATGATGAGCACACGATCACAGAGGTGCCGCACCATCTTGAGGTCGTGCGAGATGAACAGCATCGACAGTCCGCGCGCGTCCTTCTCCGCGACGAGCAGGTTGACGATCTGCGCCTGGATCGACACATCGAGCGCCGACAAGGGCTCGTCGGCAACGAGCAGCTTCGGATCCGAGGCCAGCGCGCGTGCGATGCCGATGCGCTGACGCTGACCGCCCGAGAACTCGTGTGGGAGCCGCAGCGCGGATTCGGCCGGAAGCCCGACCCGTCGGAACAGCTCCATCACCTTCGCGCGTCGAGACTTCGCGTCGCCACCTAGATCGTGCACCACGAGCGGCTCTTCCACGATGTCGCCCACGCGCATGCGCGGATTCAACGATGCGTACGGGTCCTGGAAGATCATCTGCGCGTGACGGCGGAACACGCGCAGCGGCTCGGCGGAAAGCTGCGTGAGGTCGGTGCCGTCGATGATCACGCGACCGCGATCGGGATCGACGAGACGCAAGACCGCGCGGCCGAGCGTGGACTTGCCGCACCCAGATTCACCGACGAGCCCGAGACTCTCTCCGCGCCCGATGGTGAACGACACGTCGGCTACCGCGATGACCGGTGCCGCGCGGCGAAACCACGAGGAGGGCCCCGGGTAGGTCTTGCGCAGCGCTTCGACGGCGACGAGGTCGGTCATGACACGGGGAAGAAGCAGCGCACGAGGCGATCGGGTTCGTCGCCGGCGATGGGTGACGCGATGAGAGGTGGCACCTCGGCGCGACAACGATTTTGCGCGCGCTCGCAGCGGGCTGCGAAGCGACAACCCGACGGGAGCTCGTGCAGGCGCGGCACCATGCCCGGGATCTCGACCAACGGCGTACGCGTTGCCGGCTCCGCTCCGGTCGTGGCCTCGGGTTCGTCGAACTCGAACGGCGGGATCGAGCGCAGCAAACCGAGTGTGTACGGGTGACGCGGCGCGGAGAAGAGCGTGCGCACCTTCGAGCGCTCCACGACTTGTCCGGCGTACATCACGATCACTTCGTCGCACGTCTCGGCCACGACCCCGAGGTCGTGGGTGATGAGCAGCATCGCGCTCCCGGTCTCTTTGCGCAGGGTGCCGAGCAGCGAGAGGATCTGGGCCTGGATGGTCACGTCGAGCGCGGTGGTCGGCTCGTCGGCGATGAGCAGCTTCGGGCCGCACGCGATCGCCATCGCGATCATCACGCGCTGGCGCATCCCCCCCGAGAGCTCGTGCGGATACGACATCACGCGTCGTTCGGGATCGGCGATGCCCACACGTTGGAACAACTCGACCGCTTTCTTCCGCGCCTCCTTGCGCGAGAGACCGCGGTGCAAGACCAGCGGCTCACCCACTTGATCGCCGACCCGCACCACGGGATTGAGCGAGGTCATCGGCTCCTGGAAGATCATCGAAAGCCGGTCACCACGCACCTCGCACAGCGCATCCTCGTCGAGCTCGAGGAGGTCGCGACCTTCGAAGAGCACCTTGCCGCCTCGGATGCGCGCGGGCGGATCACGGAGCAAGCGGGTGATGGACAGCGCCGTGACCGACTTGCCCGAGCCCGACTCCCCGACGAGCCCCAGTGCATTGCCCGCTGAGAGGGAGAACGTCACCGCGTCGAGCGCAGTGACCTCGCCGTGGGGCGTCGCGAAGCAGGTGGTGAGATCCTCGACCGACAGCAGCGGCGGCGCCGCGTCTACCATTCGTGTCCGTCGTCGCAGCCGCCACCGGGACGGTTCGAACGCTTGCACGGGTCGAACACGGCCTCCTTCGCCTCGCGACCGTCGCCGCGGATCATGCCCGTCGACATGACCCTCTCCACATGCCCGCTGCCGTGCTCGGGTGCGGCGCAGCCAGCGTTGCGTATGCAAAGCTCGGCGCAACGCTCGCGCTGCTCGCTCACCTTCTCGAGCGACTCCAAGCTCGCGCCGCACTCGCAGCGGTACTCGTAGATCGGCATGAACTTCATCATGACCCGGGCTCTCGCACGGGTCAAAGTGCCGAGTCGCGAGCGGGCGACGCTACGGGGCAACCGTCAAGGGGAAGAGCTTAGAACGATTGTCGACGACGCACAGCAGCGCTCGTGCGGGTCATGCCAGCACGCACCGCTGGTCGTTGTGGAACCTCGGCGAGGAGACCCGCCCAGAGCGAGAGCGCCTGCTCGTGCTGATCTCGTGCCTCGTGCACCGCCGCCCGATGGCAGCGCGCTTCGACGGACGTGGGATCGCAGCGAATGGCAGCGTCGAGATGGAGCTCGGCTCGGTCCCACGACCCTTCTGCCGCGTGGATCGCGCCCAGGTTGGTGTGCGCCGCGCCGAGCGTGGGATCGAGCGCGAGCGCGCGTTCGTAGGCCTGCACTGCACCGTCGCGGTCATCGTCGATGGTACAGTGCAGGCCCACCTCGAACCAGTCGGCCGACGTGTGGGGAACCGGAGGGGGTGTGCTCGCTTCCTTGCGCGTCGCGGTGTTCGGCAGCAGGCGCGGCACCGCGGACCTCTCGTCGTCGAGCATGGCGAGCTGGCGCGAGAGCTCGTCGAGGCCGAAGTCCATCACGCGTTGCCCGGTGAGCGGCTCGTAGGGCTCGTCACCGGCGACGACCAGGCGTTCTCCGTCGGACAAGACGCGCAAGTGCAAGATGGGACGGGCGATGGAAGGCAGCTGCGCACGCAGCGCGGTCAGGGCCTCGCGCACGCGTCGCGCCGGGATACCCCGTTCGGTCAGCGTGTGCGCCGCCTTGGCGGCCACCAGATCGGAGAAGGCATAACGAGGTCGCGCCACGTGACGCGGATCATCGCTCTCCTTGTACGTGGGGCCGACGAGGCCAATCTGCGCCCAGTAGCGAATGCGACTCTCGGGCACGCCGACGATCTGCGCCACATCGCGCGCGGACAGCCCGTCACTCATGGGGAGCCCAGGTCGAGGTCGATCAGCACGCGTGCACCATCGACGCGGAACGAGCAATCACCGGCCACGAGATCGTGCGGTGGCGCGAGGCGTGTGCGCGCGATCGCGATGGCGTGCGCTGCCACCTCGGCGCGAAGCGCAGCGTCTTCTTGCAAGACGCTCATCAGCTTCTTGGCGATGGCTTCATCGTGCGGCGGACGCAGGCGATCGGCCGCGGCTGCGAGATCGAGGGTGAGCATCGCGGTGCCGAGGAAGCGCCCCTTGGCCGAGCCCTTGGTGATCGTGTTGCCCTCGACCCAGGCATCGGCGCGCGCGAGCAGGAGCTGCAACGCCGTCGGGCTGAGGCGCAGCCGTTCTTCGCGATAGAACAGCGGCACCGTGGTCTCTTCGGACCAGCGCACCTGCTGCGGCTTGGGCTGCTGTGGCTTGGGCAAGGCACACATCTCCACACATTGTGAGACACGACTGATGGGCTCCGCAAATTTCTTGCCTCAATGACCCCGCGCCGCGGCGCAGCTGGCCAGCAGCTCATCGAGGAAGGCGGTGCGCTCCGGATCGTCGCTGGCGCCGGTCCGCAGCTCGCCTTCCGCGATGCGGAGCGCGGCGGGATCCGTCCCCAACCGGCAGGCTCGGTGGAGGTGCAACAACGTCTGCCAGAGCACGAACCGGCGCGTCTGCAGCTCGTTGCTGATGGAGCGCGGCAGGGCGATGGTCTGCGAGCGAGCGACGAGCGTCATGGGCAGATCGAGGTCGTACTCGATCCAGAGGGGAGGCCAGAGGGGAGGCCAGAGGGGAGGCCAGAGGGGAGGCCAGAGTGGACGCCAGAGTGGATCCTCGATGGCGTCGACCACGAGGTCGCGGTCCGACAGGTAGGGCGTGAGCAGCGGATCGCGGCGCGCGAGAGCGGCAGGCTCTCCGGGATGCGTGAGGAAATGGCGGGGGAGGAAGTGCAGGTCCGGCCGCGCGCCTTCGACCACCCGCAAGTACGACAGCGAGAACGTGGTCTGGAAGTAGGAGGGAACCACCACCGCGCCCGGCGAGATTTCATCGAGCAACGGCGCGAACGTGGCGCGCGTGTCCTCGAACGCGGCGAGCGACGCGCCCGGGAGGGTGAGGCTCGCACGCACGCAGACCAGGATCAGGATCGCCCCAGCACCGACGGGACGCAGCCCCTGCGGCGCAGCCTCCAGCAGCGCCGCGCACAGGGGCACCGCGCACAAGGCGAGCGCGGCGATGCCGGTGCCGAGGTAGGCAAAGGCATCGGGGTTGCCACTGTCGAAGGAGAGGAACCAGCGGGCAGCGAGCGGCCCGAGCACCGCGAACAGGAGCGCGAGCCCCACGCGCGGCTGCTTGCGCAGCGCGACGTACAGGCCGCCCAAGCCGATCAGGCTCGCGATGGGACCGAGCTGATCGAGGACTGCACCGATGAGCAGCGGAAGGTCGCTGCCGTGCTGGGTGCCCGCCGACTTCTGGAACGACTGCGCACTGACGACCCACCAGAACGAGCGCACATCGACGGGGTGTCCCCAGCGCACGATCGGATCGTGGGCCGAGCGCAATGGCAGGTAGAGATACAGCGTGAGCGCGGCGCCGGCGGCAAGCGCGCCATAGAGCAAGCCCTTGCCGAGGGCCGTGGCACCGCGTCGTGGCCACAACAACACGAGGGCAGGTGGGACTGCGCCTACCAACGTGAGGTAGTGGTGGTTGGTGAGGCCGAGGCCGAACCAGAGGCCTGCTCGTTGCAGATGCGTCGGATGACCGCCTTCCGCGTAGCGCAGGCACGCGTCGACCGTGGCCAGGGTGAGCAGCGCGGACAACGCATACACCTCGGGGCGCACGGCCTGGAACGCGGCCGCGTACGTGGCGCCATAGGCGAGCCCGGCCGAGACGCCGAGCAGATCGCTCGTGAGCGCGTGGGGGCACAGCCCGCGGGCGATGCGCGCGGCGATCGCGGCCACCACGGCGGCCGCACCGGCGCCGCAGAACACCTGGGCCAAGCCCGCTCGAAGCGCGATGTCGCCGATGGGCAACAGCGTGAATGCCTTGCTCAGAAGGACTGCGAGAGGGTGCCCGGGCGCATGGAGGAGCCCGAGCTCGAAGCCCGCCGCGGCAAGCTCGCCAGAATCGAGCCAGTACATCGAAGGGCACAGCATCCAGGCGTATACACACGCGGCGAGGACGAAGGTCACGGACGCTGGCCCGATTTGCGTCCCGGGACGATGGTGAAACGTGGACATGAAACGCGCGCGAGTGTGACACAACTCCCCGCAATCCGGCATCTACTACACCGGTACACTGGTGATCGAAAACGACTACCGAAGCCTCGTCGAGGCGTCCCCGGTGCTGGTCTGGCGTTGTGGACCGGACGGCAAGTGCGTTTACGTCAACGAGACGTGGCTGCGCTTCACGGGGCGGCTTGCAGAGCACGTGATGGGAGACGGATGGATGCGCGACGTCCATCCCGACGATGTGGCCCGCGTGGTCGAGGTGCTGTGCAGCAGCGCAGAACGTCGCGTGCCGTTCGAGCGACAGTTTCGCCTGCGCCACCACGAGGGCCAGTACCGACACGTGATCGATCGCGGCGTACCGCACAGCAGCGACGACGCGCTCGTCTGCTACATGGGCGCTTGCATGGACGTGCAAGAGGGAAGAGACCTCGACAAGGCGAAGAACTCGTTCTTGTCGACGATGGCCCACGAGATGCGCAGTCCGCTCAGCGCGCTCTCGACCTACCTCGAGATGGTGCGCCGCAAGGTGGAGACCGGTCAGCTTCCAGCGGCACAGATGCTCGGCAAGATGCTCCGCCAGGTACGCACGTTTTCGCGGCTCATCACCGATCTCAGCACCACGGCGCGGCTCGAGGATGGTCGCTCGCTCGACATACTCCCGGAAGGCATGGAGCTCGAGCCGTGGCTGACCGAGCAGGTGGCGATGTTCGTCGACGAGACGGGGATCGGGGAGAGTGACGCCGACCCGAAGGTCTCCCTGGTCGTCGAGGTGCTGCCCGGTGCGCACGCGGTGGTGGCCGACGGCAATCGCTTGGCCCAGGCCCTGCGGTGCATCCTCGACAACGCACAAAAGTTCACACCGGAAGGCGGGGAGATCCGCGTACGCCTCGTCGCGGAGCCCGCGGGGACGGCGATCTCCGTGTGCGATCCGGGGATTGGCATGATCCCGGACGAGCAGGCGCTCGTCACGCGGCGCTATTTCCGCGGGTCCAATGCAGACCCCAAGAACTTTCGCGGGATGGGGCTCGGGTTATTCTTTGCGCACGAGATCGTGAGTGCGCACGGCGGTCGGATCGAGATCGCCAGCGCGCTCGGCAAGGGCAGCACCGTGACGATTCGCCTGCCGAAGGGAACCACATGAGTGCCGCAGTCCCGAAGATCCTGGTGGTGGAAGACAACGTGGATGCCGCGGCGTCGTTGGCCGAGTATCTCCAGATGTTCGGTCACGAAGTACGCACATCGGGCGACGGGCCGGAAGCGCTCGCGGTCCTCGATTCGTATCTCCCCGAGGTCGTGTTGCTCGATCTCGGTTTGCCCGGCATGGACGGGTACGAGCTCGCCGATCGGCTGCGCACCAAGCATCCCGCGGGGGCCTCGCTCCGCATCATCGCGGTGTCGGGAGCGGACTCGCCTACGGATCAGCGACGGTCGAAGGCGGCCGGCTTCGAAGCCCACGTGGGCAAGCCCGTCGACCTGCGCAAGCTGCGCACGCTACTCGGGAGCGCTACCGTCCCAACGCGGCCTCGCACGCCTTGAACAGGAACACGCGTACGCGGTGCGGGGCTCACTTGAATTCGCCGAAGCTTTGGAGGCCATCGCTCGACGAGCGGGTAGTACTCGCCCTTGCTGGCGACGTAGATGTGGGCCTTCGACGTGAGCCCCGTTGGAGCGTCCATCGTGCCTGCGCAGATGGACATGTGGGTGCTGCCATGTTCGTCCCACAACAGGCTCGAGCCACACTCGCCGCAGAAGCCGCGCCGCACCGTGGCGTTGAGCCCGTGCCACTTGAGACCGCGTTGCTCGACGAGGCGAAAGCCGGCTCGTTCGACCGCCGTCCACGCGCCCACGTGCCCGTGCCAGCGCCGGCACTTCGACAGCAGTGGCAGTACGTCACCTCGGTCGGCTCGCCCGTCACTTCGTACCGCACCGCTCCACACGTGCATGCGCCGGTCTTCATGTGCGGAACATACAACGCGGAAGCTTGGGGACGGGAGGTGCGTACAACGGTAGATACGTCGCTTCTCGCTCTTCGCGATTTTCACGCTCGGGCTCGCAGGCTGCCCGATCCCGATCCGGCGCGTGGTCCTCGTCCGTCCGGCCGGCAGCATCCAGGTCATGGAGGCCGAGACGCGGCGGCCCCTGCCGGGCGCGGAAGTGATCATTCGGCGCTACCGGCTCGGGCCGCACGGTACGAGGGAGGATCGCCGCGAGACGTTCACCACGAACGCGGGTGGGCTCGTCACGGTGACGCGACTGACCGATCACGACTGGATCTACCCGCTCTTCATGCACGGCGTGTAGCCGATCTTCGACCCCTTTGTCGCGTAGACAAGAGCTAGTAGTCCGTTTCGGAAATAGCGCTCACAAAGTTGACCATCGTTCACGGCTCCTGTACCAGGGTTATCAAGCGCTTGGCTAGCTCGACGGTATTCG
>JAYUBF010000202.1:0-40696 GCA_043741435.1 Myxococcales bacterium | reverse complement strand
ACGCGCGGTGGAGGGAGGCTCGTCGGGCTCTGCCCGACGAGGGAGGACGGGCAAGTCCTCCCCTGATAGATTCAAGAGCTGTCCATTTATGGACAGCTCTTGAGGACTACTTCTTCGGCAGCTCGACGACCAGCAGCTGGAAACCACCGGCCGACGGCTCGACTCGCTCGCGATGCCCGTCGCCCTTGCGATTGATCGTCACGATGACGTCCTTCCCATGCGGCTTGGCGCTGATCTCGGTGACGTCGGTGCCGAACTCGGCGACCTTGAGCGGACGCTGGTTGTTGCGGAGCTTGATCGTGGTGCCTCGCAACGTGACGATGACGGCGCCCACGCGCTCGGTGATCGTGTAGTTCGGCGCGCCCGTGGTCTGGAGGAAAACGGTCGGCACCCCGTCACGCACCTGAAAGCCGGGCCATGTCATTCGTTGCGGGCCAGCACGCAGTGGCAGCTTCGGCGCCTTGGGCGGGAGGCCGTCGCCACCGAGACTGACGCCGGCGTAGCGACCTTCGGAGTGCACCGTGGGCGCGCTGCCTGTCGTGCCGCCACCCGGATCGGTTCGCTCCGGGCTCGGCGTGTAGCTGTCGCGGCTCTGGTCGGCGCCGGCCTTGTGCACCGCGCCTTGCCGCGCACCAGGTTTCTCGTCGTCGTCGGCCTGACTACCTTGCGCCGACGCCAGCGTCGAAGTGCTCAACCATAGCAACGCCACGACAACGGTTCGCATCGACTCGAAAGCATGCGCTCAGCGGAGAAGTCGGACAAATTTTCTGATGCCGCGCGCGGTATCAGCTGCAAACGTCGGGCACGCCGCCACCGCCGGAGGTCTGCGCACCGCTACAGGTGCCGCAGCTGATGATACCTGCACAGCGCGATCACGGGTACGAGGACGTTGCGCCCGCTCGAGAGCTCGGCGATCCGCGCCGTCGCCAAGGCCAGGCCAGGCCGGAGACCACGACCTTCGTGAAGCTCAACGCTTCTGTCCGGTGATGTCGAGGACGTAGTCGGACGTGTCGAGCTGGGCGGTCGCCTCGGTCGTGATCGGCGCTCTGTCGCGCGAGCCTTCGCTGCTGCTACGACGAGTACGCATGGGCTTCGGTGCCGAGGAAGAGCGGCCCGTCGCCACTCGTCCACCGTCGGCAGCGGCCTCGTTCGGCACGACGATGATCGCGGGCGTCACGAATGGCACGGGGATCGGCGCCCCGTGCGCGATTGGCGCCGCCGCGGCAGTCGCGCCGGTGCGCACGCTCACCCAGGCGCCGACGGCCATCGCGAACACGCCGACCACTGCGGCGCTCGACAACCACGCAACGTGAGATCCAGAATCTGCGAGCGACGGCAGGTCGAGTAGCCGCAGATAGGCTAGACGGGCTCGTGCGAACGGGTCGCTTTGGGATCTTGTGCCACGACCGGATCGCGCTGCTCGCCCCGCAGGTGCGCCCGCAGCTGGCCGATCAGGAAGAGCGAGCCCGTGACCACGACGAGCCCCGGGTTCTTACGCGCGCGCGCGATTGCCGCCACTGGGTCGGAAATGGCCTCCACCGGGTTGGCGAGCGCAGGTCCATCTCGGAGGGCCAGCGCGCGTAGCGCCTCCGCCGTGCGCGCGCGCGGCGTGTCGGGCCAGGTGGTGATGAGATACGTCAGCTGCGGGAACAGAGGAGTGAGGAACGCGCCAACGTCCTTGTCATCGACCATGCCGAGCAGCAGCGTGACCGGCCGGTCCTTCGCGAGCGCTGGCAACGCAGCCGCGAGCGCTAGCGCCCCCGCTTCGTTGTGCGCGCCATCGAGCACCAGGTCTTCGTCGATCTTCTCGAGCCGACCTGGCCACGACACGCGGGTCAACGCGGAGAAGGCGTTTTCTGGTGGACGCAGCACGTCGGGCAGCCGCTGGAGCGCGGCCACCGCGAGCGCTGCGTTGTCGCGCTGATGGGCGCCGAGCAGTGCGGTTTCGAAGGCGGCCTGAAAATCGGTACCGAGCCACGCGAGCGGCGCACCGACGCGCTGCGCGACAGCGGTGATCGTGTCGCGTGCTTCGTCGTCACGCGCCGCAGCAACGGCGGGCACGTTCGCGCGAAAGATGCCCGCCTTCTCGTATGCGATGGCGGAGAGCGTGTTCCCGAGCACCTCCGTGTGCTCGAGCGCGATACTCGTCACCACCGATACGAGCGGACGCGTGATCACGTTGGTGGCATCCAGCCTCCCGCCGAGCCCCACTTCGATCACCGCGATGTCGAGGCTCGCGTCGGCGAACGCGAGGAAACCCACGGCGGTGGCCGCTTCGAAGAACGTGAGCGTGGGCGCGACCTCGAGCACACGGTCGACGAGCGGCGCGATGCGCTCGGCCTCGATCTCGCGTCCGTCGATGCGGATGCGCTCGGTGAAGCGAGCGAGGTGTGGCGACGTGTAGAGGCCCACGCGCAAGCCGGCTTCACGTAACACGGCTTCACACATCGCCGCCGTCGACCCCTTGCCGTTCGAGCCCGTGATGTGGATTCCGGGAAACGCCCGCTCGGGGTTACCCAGCTGATCGAGCGCGCGCTGGATTGCTTCCAGCCCCGGCTGCACGCCGAAGCGATGGAGATCGAGCAGACGCCGGAGCGCGCCGCCATAGCTCATCGCGGTGACCTCACGCACGTGGCGAAAAGTGACCCACCAGCGTCGAGAGCTTCGCCCGCAGCTGCTTGCGCGGCACGATGATGTCCACCATGCCGTGATCGAGCAAGAACTCGCTGCGCTGAAAGCCCTCGGGCAACTGCTGGCGGATCGTCTGCTCGATCACGCGCGGTCCCGCAAAGCCGATGAGTGCCTGCGGCTCCGCGATGATGACATCACCCAGCATCGCGAACGACGCAGCAACGCCTCCCGTCGTGGGGTGCAGGAGCACGGAGAAGTACGGCAACCCCGCTTCCTTGAGGCGCGCGAGCGCGGCGGTGGTCTTCGCCATCTGCATGAGCGACAAGATCCCCTCTTGCATGCGGGCCCCACCGGAGGCGCTGCAGACGATCGCCGCGCAGCGTTCTTCTTCGGCACGCTCGAACAGGCGCGCGATCTTCTCGCCGACGACGGATCCCATGGAGCCGCCCATGAACTCGAAGGCGAACACACCGAGCATGACCTTTTGGCCGTCGAGCGTGGCTGCGCCGGAACGGAACGCGTCCGGGCTGCCGGTGTTGCGCTGCGCGCTGACGATGCGGTCCGCGTATTTCTTTCCGTCGACGAAGCCCAAGCGATCGACCGGCTTCACGTCGGCGTCTCGCTCGCTCCAGCTGCCCTCGTCGACCAGGGCCGCGATGCGCGCTTCGGTGGGCATCGCGAAGTGGTGATCGCACCGCGGGCAGCAGTAGAGCGAGTCGCGCACCCGCTCGGTCTCCAGTGTGGCGCCGCAGTCGTCGCATTTCTGGAACAGGCCCTGCGGCACGCTGCGCTTCGCAGGCGCTTCCGCAGCCGGCTTCTTTGCTTTTTGTCGGGACCACCAAGCCATGACTACGTCGCCCTCACGTTGCGAAGCGTTCCTTGAGCTCTAGGAACTCGATGAACTCGCCGAGGCGATGCGGCTCCGGCACGAACAACGAACGACCTTCGCGCCAGACCAGGTGAGCGCGCTGCAGTCGCTCGAGAGAGAGGCGGATTTCATCGAGGCTGAGGTTGCATAACCCGGCCAGCTCGTCGTCGGTGAGATCGAGGCGAGTGCCCGGCCCGTCCTTCACGCCGCTCGTGGCGGCGAGGAGGCGAAGCTGCCGCACCACGCGATGATTGCCGTCGCGCACCAGCAACAACTCGGCTTGCGCGTTCGCGTGATCGAGGCGCGCCGCGAGGCGCTTGATGAGCCGTAGCGCGATCTCCGCGTTGCCGCGCACCAACGCTTCGAACATCGCGGCATCGAGCACCAGCAGCTCGGCGTCTTCCACCACCGTCGCGGTCGCCGAGCGGGCGCGTCCATTGATGATGGCGAGCTCGCCGAAGAATTCTCCGGCCGGCAACGTCGCCAGCTGTTGCGGTTGGCCGCGCACCAGCCTCGTGAGCCGCACGCGGCCGGACTTGATGACGTACATGACACCGCCTGGCTCGCCCTCCGAGAACAGCAGCGAGCCAGCGACAAAGCGCTGGGCGAAGCGGTTCAGTAGATCGGGGTCGGCCATGCGGTTCGCACGCTAGCAAGAAATCGCCGCACGGTGCAAAGGCCCCGGCGTCACGACCTGGGCTGCTAGACTGCGCACGCCATGGCTACCGAACGCCCCATCATCCGTCTCTATCGGTTCTTGGGCCCCGACCGCTCCGATGTGGTGACACTGCTACTCTACGCGGTGTTCGTGGGCCTGCTGACGCTCGCGATCCCCGTTGCTGTGCAAGCGCTCGTCGGCTCCGTGGCCTTCGGTGCGATGTTGCAGCCTATCTTCGTACTATCGCTGCTGCTGTTCGCGGGGCTGGCGCTCTCGGCCACCATCCGCGCCTTCGAGGCGTGGGTCATCGAGCGGCTCCAGCAGCGCCTCTTCGTGCGCATCGCGCTGCGCTACGCGAGCCGACTCAGCGCCGCCACCAGCGGAAAGGGCGACGACATCTCGCGCGACGAGCTCGTCAATCGCTTCTTCGACGTGAGCACGGCGCACAAGGCGCTCTCTGTCCTGCTCGCCGATGGTCTCGCGATCGTGCTGCAGACGGCCATTGGCCTGCTGGCCCTCGCCTTCTATCACCCATGGCTGCTGACGTTCGGCATCTTGCTCGCGCTGTCGTTGGCCATCGTGCTCTTCGGTCTCGGACGCGGCGCGATCCGCACCAGCCTCGACGAATCGGCCGCGAAGTACGAGGTGGCCGCGTGGCTCGAGGAGATGGCGCGGCAGCCGGCCATCTTCCGTGGCACCGGCGCGCGCTGGGCAGGTGAAGCTGCAGAGGCGACGGTCACCCGCTGGGTCGACAGCCGTCGCAGCCACTTCCGCGTGTTGTTCCGTCAGATCATCGGCCTCCTGTCCATCCAGGTGTTGGCCGCGGTCGGCCTCCTCGCCGTCGGTGGCGTGCTGGTGGTAAACCGCCAGCTCACGCTCGGCCAGCTAATCGCAGCCGAGCTCATCGTGTCCGCGCTCGCAGCGGGCATCGGCAAATTCTCGAAAAGCCTCGATTCGCTCTACGACCTCGTGACCTCGGCAGAGAAGATCGCACACGTCGAAGATCAAGTGGCGCTCGAAGACGAAGGCACCGTGACGCCCGAGCCATCGACGACAGCTGCGACGCTGGCGCTGCGCGAGGTGGGCTTGCGGGATCGTTCGCGTGAGCTGTTCGCTCAGCTCGATTTGCAACTGCACGCCGGCGAGCGCGTGGCCATCATCGGTCCATCTGGCAGCGGCAAGAGCGCGCTGCTCGACCTCGTCCATGGCGACTGGGATGGAGACACGCCCGCTGGCTCCATCGAGGTCGACGGTGTGGACCTTCGCAGTTGGCGAAAGCGCAGCCTGCGGGAGCGAGCCGCGCTGGTGCGCCGCGGCAACTTGTTCAACGGCACCGTGGCCGAGAACGTGTCGGTGGGGCGCCCTCACCTTGGTGCGCTCGAGGTGCAACGAGCACTCGAGGCCGTCGGCGTGTGGCGTCGCATTGCTGCCCATCCCGAAGGCCTCGAGATGCAGCTTCGTGTCGCCGGCTATCCGCTCGCGCCCGGGGAGGCGTTGCTGCTGGTGCTCGCGCGCGCCATCGCCGGCAACCCGGGCATGATGCTCGTCGACAGCTTGGCAGATCTCGATCCCGAAGCGCGCGCTGCCACGCTCGCGCTCCTCCACGATAGAGCTCGCCAGACCACCGTGTTGTTCGTCGCGAACGAAGAGTCGCTCGTCGGCCCGTGCGATCGCGTGTATCGCATCGTGCACGGGCGCATCGTGGAAGGCCGTCTCGTCGCACCAGCGGTAAAGGGCCAGGTGGCAGCGTGAGCCGGTCGCAAAGCGCTCCGCCCCTCCGCCTGCCGCATCGCGCGGTCGACGCCAGCGAGCTGGCCGTGCGGTTGGTTCCGCACCCGCGACCTGCGCGCATGCTGGCCGTGTTGTTGATCGTCATGTTCGCCATGACCGTCGGTGCGCTCGTATTTGCACCCTGGGTCCAGACGGCCTCGGGCTATGGCCGGGTGGTCGCGTACGCACCGGTCGAGCGCCAGCAAACGATCCAGAGCCCGGTCGATGGTCGCATCGTGCACTGGCACGTGGTCGAGGGCTCGCACGTCAAAGCCGGTGAGGCCATCGTCGATCTCTCCGACGTCGACGGGCAGATCCTTTCGCGCTTGCAACAGGAGCGCTCTGCGCAGCTGTCGCGTATCGAGGCGGCACAGGCGCGCATCGATGCGGTGTCGTCGCGTCGCACTTCGCTCGAAGGCTCGCGGCGCGCAGGCACCACCGCGGCTGCGCACCGCTCGACGATGGCCTCGGAACGTTTGCGCGGTGCCGAGCAAGCCCTGCAAGCCGCACAAGCCGCCGAGAAGACGGCCAAGCTCAACATCGACCGCATGCGCGCGCTCGAGAAAGAGGGCCTTCGCTCGCAGCGCGACCTCGAGCTCGCGCAGCTCGACGAGATCAAGACCAACACCGACGTGGACAGGGCTCGTGCAGCGCTCTCTTCTGCGCGCGCCGAGGAGACCGCGATTCGCGCCGATGCCTCCAAGTTCGGTGACGACGCCACCGCATCCGTGCACGACGCGCGCGCCACGCTCGCATCGGCACAAGCCGAGATCGCGAGCGCGCAAGCCGAGCTCACGCGCATCGAGATGCGGCTGTCGCGCCAGAGCGCGCAGGCCGTCAAGGCGCCGCGCGACGGCACCATTTTGCGACTGCTCGCCAACAACGAAGCCGAGATTTTGAAGAGCGGTGCACCGCTGGCCATCCTCGTTCCCGACGCCGAGACACGCGCGGTCGAGCTGTGGGTCGATGGCAACGACGCGCCACTCATCTCCGTCGATCGACTGGTGCGGCTCCAGTTCGAGGGCTGGCCCGCGGTGCAGTTCACGGGCTGGCCGTCGGTCGCAGTCGGCACCTTCGGTGGGCGTGTCACGCTGGTCGACTCGCACGACAACGGCAAGGGCAAGTTCCGCGTCCTGATCGTGCCCGAGGGGGAGCAAGCGTGGCCGTCGGGCGCGTTCCTTCGCCAAGGCACGCGCACCAACGGCTGGGTGCTCCTCAACCGCGTGCAGCTCGGCTACGAGCTGTGGCGTCAGTTCAACGGCTTCCCGCCGGTGGTCGCCACCGACGAAGCCGCAGCGCTGATGTCGGCGGGAACGCAGAAGTGACCGCGCGCTTGCTCCTCGCGTCGGTGTTGCTCGTGTGCGCCATTGGTGGTGTCGCACACGCCGACGCGGACACCAACACGCTGTCCCTGGCCGAAGTCGAAGCTTCGGTCGAGCGTGCGTTCCCGATCCTCGTCGCTGCGCGCGCCGATCAAGACATCGCCGATGCCGAGCTGCGATCGGCGCGAGGTGGCTTCGATCCCGCGTTGCGCAGCCGGCTCGACCTCGGCGTCTTCGGCTACTACGTCAACCAACGCCTCGACACCTACATCGAGGCACCGACACCACTTTGGGGCACTACGTTTTACGGCGGCTACCGATTGGGCGTCGGCAAGATCCCCGACTACGACGGCAAGTACCAGACGAACTCCGAAGGGGAGGTGCGCGCAGGCGCGAAGATCCCGTTGTTGCGCGACGGCTATACGGATCGTCGTCGCGTAGCGATCGGCAAGGCGTCGCTGGGCATCGAGATCGCGTCGCTGGCGGTGAAACAGCAACGCATCGAGCTGTTGCGTGCCGCACGACAGCGCTACTGGGAATGGGTCGCCGCGGGTCTGCGTGTCGAGATAGCCGAGGGCCTCTTGCGCGTGGCAACGGAGCGCGACGCGGTCGTGGCCGGTCGCGTCGCGCGAGGCGATCTACCGGCGGTCGAGCGCATCGAGAATGCGCGCGCCATCGCGCAGCGCGAGTCACAGCTCGCGGCGGCACGGCGCACGCTGCAGCAAAGCACCATCGAGCTCTCGCTGTACGTGCGCGACACCGATGGCAACCCGGTGCTCGTGTCGTCCGACCATCGCATGGCCCAGCTGCCCGAGCCCGAGGCGCATGCGACGTGGACCGACGATCTGAACGTGGTCATGGATCGTCGCCCCGAGCCGCGCCGCTTCACGCTTATGCAGCGCCAAGGCGACCTCGAGCTCAAGCTCGCGCGCAACCAAGTGCTGCCGGCGCTAGACGTGATGTTTTGGGTCTCGAAGGACTTCGGCGACGGAACCGCGTCGCGCGTGCCGGTGCAAGGCGACTTCAGCGTCGTGCTCGACGTGCCATTGTTGTTGCGCCAACAGCTCGGCCGCATCGATGCGTCGCGAGCCATGCTGCGTCGCGTGGATGCGCAGCTGCGCTACGCGCGCGACCGCGTATCCGCCGATTTACGCGACGCCACGTCTGCGATCACCGCTGCGACCGATCGCTTCACGGCCACGCGCAAAGAACGAACGCTCGCACGCGACCTCGAGCGCCTCGAGAAGCAACGCTTCGAGCTCGGCGACGCCACACTGTTCATGGTCAACCTGCGCGAGCAAGCCACCATCGAAGCGGCGCTGCGCGAGGTCGATGCGCTGGCGGACTATCACAAGGCCGTCGCTGCGTACCAAGCCGCCGCCGCACGTTGACGGCGCGGTTCCACTCGCTCTTCGTTTCTCGGCACCACGACTTTCGTGTCCTGAAACTACCCCGGACCCAAAATCAACGCGGCGCTAACACCTCGTATGGTTTGTACCAACTGGAACATCGCGTGCGCGGCGCGACTCTTGCCTCGCGTCTCGCGCATGAGACGATGCTTCGCCCTCTGCTTCATGCTCGGTTTCACCCCGGCCTGCGGTGATCCGCTCGCTGCGATCGAAAGCGAGCGCAAGTCGTGCTCTACAGGGGGTTGCGCGGAAGTCGTGCATCGCATTGCGTGCTCGGCGGCAGATGACCCTTGCACGCGGATCGCAACCCAGATCGTCGACGACCTTGCAGCAACGCGCCTGTCTTCCTGCTGCGGCGGATTTTGCGTCGTCGCACGCGACGGGTGCGATTCGGCGTTCATGCATCTCACCGAAGAAACCATCTACGGTTCGTGCGTGCCCACGTCGGTTTGTGCTCTCAAGTCGAACAACTGAAGGCGAGGCGCTCTAGCCTAACGCGACGTCGAGTGCCGGAAGATCGTGTAGAGCATCCGCGACGACGTGATCGCGGTCTCGGAGAGCGAGTGCTCGCGCGCGGGTCCATCGGCACGCTTGCGGAAGCGCACCGGCACCTCGGCCACGCGGAGGCCGGCCTTCACCGCTTTGACCTGCATCTCCACGTTGAAGCCAGCGCCGTCGTCGGTGAGGTGCAGAGCGACGAGCGCAGGCAAGCGCACCGCGCGAAAACCGCCCAGGTCGGTGTAGCGCTGCCCGTAGATCGCGCGGATGAGCGCGACCGCAACTTTTTGCGACAAGCGATCACGCCAACGAATGGCACCGTCGTCGACGAAGCCGAGCGAGCGCGAGCCGATGACGAGGTCTAAGCCCTGGCGCACGATGGGTTGCAGCAGCGACGGGATCTCGCCGGGATCATCGGAGCCATCGGCGTGCATGAACACGAGCGCGTCGGGCGCATCGGTGCTCTGCGCGACGTGGCGTAGGCCCCGCAGGCACGCCGCGCCGTACCCGCGTTTTGGCTCGAACAGCACCACCGCGCCGTGCGCTGCCGCGGTCCGCGAGGTGTCATCGTCGGAGCCGTTGTCGATGACGTAGAGGTTGCGGATGAAGCCGCGCGGAATGGCCTCGAGCACGCGCGGCAACACCGTGGCTTCGTTGTACGCCGGAAGGATCAGATCGGTCGTGAGATCGGTGATGAGCGTGCTCATGAATGTCCGGACAGCACCTGCCATACCATGACTCCGACCTCGAAGAGGATGAGGACGACCACGGCCCATTCGAGCGCGAGAGTGTGTCGCTGACGCGAGAGGTCGACGAGCACGACGAGGTTTTCCTGGAAGAGGCGGAGCTTGGCCTCGAGCCCCCGGTAGCGATCGTCGAGCTCGAGCATGTGGCGCAGCGCGCTCCACAAGCGATCGAGCTGCTCGTTCTCCCAGGTGTCGTCGGGCTTGTCGAACAACGCGAGCGTGGAGATGACGTCGTTGCGGATCGCGATGCACAGACCGATGAAGCGCGTGAGATCCTCGACCGGACCGGAGCGACCCGACACGCGGAGGCGATCGACGATCTTGTCGAAGCGCACCTCGATCTCGTCCACGTCCTTCGCGTAGTAGTCCATGGCGACGGACTGCGCGATCACCTCGGCCACCACGTCCACCACCGGCACGCTGAGCTCGCGCACCACCACGCGATCGAACCGCACCTCGGGCGCCAGCACGTCGTCGCGCACCTCGATGATGAACGTCTCTGTCAGCGGCGGGTTCGGCTCGGGCGGAAGCTGCTTGAGGACGCAATCGATGACGCGCTTGCGCACGTCTTCCTCGAGGCCCACGAACACCACGCCGCCAAAGTCGAACGCCAACGCGTAGCGCTCGCTTGAGCCGACGAGCAGGCGGCCCTTGTCGAGCTGCGCCACGCCCAGCTCCGAGAACGCGGACACCAGCTCCTTGAGCTTGAAGGTCGCGGCGAACGCGTACGCGTGGATCGCCAGGAGATGGGTCGTGGGCTCGGCCATGGCGATTGCCGTCAGCCCGCAGGCAGCGTGACGGCGAGCGTTCCGCAGACGTGCCACTCACCGCCGACCATGTACACGCCACTGCAGCTCGATCCCGCTTTGCAGTCGAAGCTGCAGTCGCCGGACACGGCGCCGAATGAACAGCTGCTGTCGCTCGGGCAATCGCAAGCGGGGTATGAGGCCGCCACCAGCGACACGAGCGCGACCGCGAGAGACAAAGCAAGACGCTGAATGGCCGGCCGAATCTTCATTGTCGAACCTCCCTGCGCGGACAGTATCACCGAGAGGCCTCACTCCACTGTAACGCTTGCTGCGGAAAGGCCTTTTTACCGCAATCGCGCTGCGTGCCTCGATTGACACCAACGGGTGCGCTCTCTATATTCGCGCGCGAAATGTCCGTCGACTACTCGCCAGTCCTCGTCTCGATGCTCTTTGCGGTCGGCTTCGGCTTGGTCTTCTACGCGCTCTCGAAGTACATCGGCCCCAAGCACGAGACCGCGCTGAAGCTCCAACCCTTCGAATGCGGCTCGGAGCCCATCGGATCGCCGCGTGTCCGCTTCTCCGTCAAGTTCTATCAAGTCGCCATCTTGTTCCTCGTGTTCGACATCGAGTCGGCATTCCTCTACCCGTGGTCGGTCCTGTACCGAAAGCTCTCCTGTGTCGGCACGCTGACGGCAGGCGTATGCACCGGCTCCATCTCCTTCTTCGGCTTCGGTGAAATGCTGGTCTTCATGACCGTGCTGGTGGTCGCGCTGGCGTACGTCTGGCGCAAAAAAGCCATCGGCTGGGGGTAAACGAAATGGGCCTCGAGTTCTACACATCCCGCGTCGGTGACGCGATCAACTGGGCGCGAAAGTATTCGCTCTTCCAGTACCCCTTCGTGACGGCGTGCTGCGGCATGGAGTTCATGGCGTTGTGGGCGCCCAAGTACGACGTCGCTCGCTTCGGCGCGGAGTTCCCGCGCTTCTCGCCGCGCCAGGCCGACCTGCTCATGATCGTCGGTACCATCACGGAGCGACAGGCTCCGGTGCTCAAGCGCATCTACGACCAAATGTGCGAGCCGAAGTGGACGGTCGCGTTCGGTGTCTGCGCCTCTACTGGTGGCTTTTACCAGAACTACTCCACCACGCCGGGCGCCGATCAGATCATCCCGATCGACGTCTACATCCCGGGCTGCCCCCCCCGCCCGGAGCAAGTCCTCGACGGATTGATGATGCTGCAGGACAAGATCCAGCAGAAGCGCGGCCACATCCAGATCCGCGAGTACAAAGAGCACCTTGCGTTGAAGGAAGGCCCGGTCGACACGGCCAATGCGAAGATCAAGGTCGTGCGCTAGCCATGTCACAACGTCTGCTTGATCGTGCGCATGCCGTGCTCGGCGCGAAGATCACCTCCAGCCACTCGTTCCACGGCGACGACACCATCGTCGTCGAGTCGGCCGACATCTACGAAGCCTTGTCGACCTTTAAGACCGATGCGGAAGCGAAGCTCGATTTCCTCGTCGATCTCACGGCGGTCGACTACTACGGCCACGCGACGAAGGACCATCGCTTCGAGGTGGTCTACCACCTGCGCGCGATGTCGACGGGGGAGCGCCTCCGCGTGAAGGCCGAGCTCGACGACAACGAAGATGGCACGGAGCCGACGATCGCGTCGATCCACGATCTGTGGAAGTGCGCGAACTGGATGGAGCGCGAGGTCTTCGACATGTTCGGGATCAAGTTCAAGGCCCATCCCGATCTGCGCCGCATCCTCATGTACGAGGAGTTCATCGGGTATCCGCTGCGCAAGGACTATCCCAAGGACAAGCGCCAACCGCTCGTCCGCCGCGATCCGAACACGTAAGGCGATAACGGAATGTCCGACCTTCATAAGCCCGGTAGTCCCGAGACGCGCAAGATGGTCATCGGCCTCACGACGATCGAAGATATGGACGCGGCCGGTCCCACGCCGCGCGTCATGGGCAACGAGAATCATGCCGGCGACGAAGTAGACGAGGACGAAGAGCTTCCGACGGAGCCGATGACCCTCAACATGGGTCCGTCCCACCCCGCGACCCACGGCACGGTCCGCATCGTGCTCACCGTCGAGGGCGAGACCATCAAGGACGCCGACGTGCAAGTCGGTTACCTGCACCGCGCGTTCGAGAAAGAGTCCGAGCACGCGACGTACACGCAGATCTTTCCGTACACCGATCGGCTGAACTACGTGTCTCCGATGCTCAACAACGTCGGCTACGCGCTGGCGGTGGAGAAGCTGCTCGGCATCGTGGAAGACGTGCCGGAGCGCGCGCAGTACATCCGCGTGATCGTCGGTGAGCTCGCGCGCATGGCCGACCACATGACGTGCATGGCCGCGGGCGCCATGGAGCTCGGCGCCATGACCATCTACTTCTGGGCCATCAAGGGCCGTGAGTGGATCTGGGAGATCCTCGAGGAGATTTCGGGCGCGCGCATGACGCACAGCTACGTGCGCGTGGGTGGCGTCGCCTACGACATCGGCGCCGACATGCCGGCGAAGATCCTCGCGCTCTATCCAAAGCTCGACAAGATCCTCGACGACATCAAGAAGGCGCTCTACGAGAACCGCATCTTCCGGGACCGCATGGACGGTATCGGTGTCTTCTCGCAGGAGCAGGCGCTGTCGTACGGGTGGACGGGCGTGTCGTTGCGCTCCACCGGCATCCCGTATGACGTGCGCAAGGACCACCCGTACCTGGTCTACGACCGCTTCGACTTCTCGGTTCCCGTCGGCTCCACCGGCGACAACTTCGATCGCTACATCCTCCGCATGGAAGAGGTGTATCAATCGCGTCGCATCCTCGAGCAAGCGTTCAAGCAGATGGCGCCGGGCCCGGTCGTCGTCGACGATCCGCGCATCGTGCTTCCGCCCAAGCAAGCCGTCTACAACACCATCGAGTCGATGATCGCGCACTTCAAGATCATCGTGGACGGCATCAAGGTCCCGCCCGGCGAGGTCTACTCGTATACCGAGGCCGGCAACGGCGAGCTCGGTTTCTTCATCGTCTCCGACGGCACCGGGCGGCCGTACCGCCTTCGCTGCCGCCCGCCCTGCTTCATCATCACCTCCGCTCTGCGCGAGATGATCGTGGGCGGCAACATCGCCGACATCGTTCCGACCTTCGACATGATGAACATGATCGGCGGGGAGTGCGACCGCTAGGACCCCATGGCTGACACGACAACGACCCCACCGCCTGCCGCATCGCCGCCTCCTGCGGCGCCGGCCACCAATACCTGCACGCTGAAGATCGACGGCAAGAGCGTGACGGTGCCGAAGGGCACCAACGTGCTCGAAGCCGCGAAGACCGCGGGCATCGACATCAGCTACTTCTGCTACCACCCCGGCCTGTCGTCGCCGGCGGTGTGTCGCCAGTGCCTCGTCGCGGTGAAGGGTCAGCCCAAGCTGGTCCCCTCTTGCTACACGCCGGTCGCCGACAACATGGAAGTCACCACCGACTCCGAGCCCGTGCTCGTCGCGCGCCAGCAGATGCTCGAGTTCACGCTGGTGAACCATCCCGTCGACTGTCCGATCTGCGACAAGGCGGGCGAGTGCACGCTGCAGAAGATGTACGACGACTGGGACGGCGGTGGCTCGCGCACCGACGTGCCGAAGAGCGAGAAGCCGAAGGCCGTCGACCTCGGGCCGCACATCGTCCTCGACGCCGAGCGCTGCATCCTGTGCTCGCGCTGCATCCGCGTGTGCGACGAAGTGGCGAAGCAGCCCCAGCTCACGATGATAATCCGCGGTGACCGCGAGCAGATCTCCGTCGCGCCCGGCAAGCAGCTCGACAACCCGTACTCGCTCAACACCGTCGACGTTTGTCCTGTCGGCGCGCTCACGTCGAAGGACTTCCGCTTCCAGATGCGCGCGTGGGAGCTCGAGAAGGTGGACTCGGTGTGCCCGGGTTGCGCCACCGGCTGCAACGTCGAGGTGCAGGGCTCGAAGGGCAAGGTCTACCGCATGGTCCCCCGCGAGAACCTCGCGGTGAACAAGTACTGGATGTGCGACGAGGGTCGCTTCACGTACCACGAGCTCACCGGCGGCCGTCACGCCGTCACCACGCTGCGCGGCACGCCGTCGGCCATGGACAAGGGCATCGCTGCTGCCGCCGACAAGCTCTCGTCGGTGCTCAACAGCGGTGGCCCCGGGATGGTGGGCGTCGCGCTCAACGCGCAGGCGACCAACGAGGACAACTACGCGCTCGTGAAGCTCGCGACGTCGCTCGGCATCGATCGCTTCTACTTGCTCGGTCGTCCGGCGCGCCCCGATCGCGAGGACGGCATCCTCATGCATTCGGACATGAACCCGAACACGGCCGGCGCTCGCGCCATCGTCGAGGCACTCGCACCGCCAAATTCGTCGGGTGGCGCCAAAGGCGAGACGCAGCTCGGGACCGACATCGCTTCCGGCTCCATCAAGGCCCTGGTCGCCCTCGGCGATCGCATGGAGCTGGACGACGAAGCGAAAGCCGCGTTCTCGCGCCTCGAGGTCTTCTTGTTGCTCACGCCGTTCTCCGGCGATCTGCTCGATCTCGCGCACGTCGCGTTTCCGGTCTCCACCTGGGCCGAGACCGACGGCACCTTCACCAACAAGCAAGGCATGGTGCAGCGCATCCGCCGCGCGGTGAGCCCGCCTGGCGACGGCCGCGCCGCGTGGGAGATCCTGCGCGACCTCGGCAAGCGCCTCAACGCGCCGCTCGCGTTCCCTACGGTGAAGGTGTTGTTCAAAGAGATGGTCGCCAGCGTGGCGCCATTCGCCGACGCGCAGTTCGGTCGCGATTCGCTGCCGGTCCTGCTCCGCTTCGCCGGGTCGCGGGGTTAGTCATGATCAACCTTGCGCTCCTTGTCTTCGTCCCTCTTGCAGCCGTCGCCGGTATCGCATTCGCGTTCGTCGCCGTCATCGGCTTCCTGATTCCTTGGGCCGCGACCCCGAACCACATGTGGATGATGGAACCGTGGTTCCAGGGGCTCGTGAAGTTCGCGCTCCTCATCCTCGCGGTGGTCATGCCCTTCGCGTCGCTGCTCACGTGGGCCGAGCGTCGCGAGTCGGCCATGATGCAGGACCGGCTCGGTCCCAACCGCGCGTCCATCCTCGGCACCAAGGCGTGGGGCATCTATCACTTCGTCGCCGACGCCGCGAAGATGATCTTCAAAGAAGACTTCGTCCCCGCCAAGGCCAACAAGTTCCTCTTCGCGCTCGCCCCTTCGCTCGCCATCGTCCCCGTCTTCGTCATCTTCGTGATCGTGCCGTTCGGCTCCGACGTTTGCGTCGGCAAGCTGTTCGACGTCGTGAGCGACCCGAACGTGTGCAGCGACCGCGTGAGCCTCCAGGTCGCGCGTCTCGACGTGGGCATGCTCTTCTACTTCGCCATCGCGTCGCTGGCCGTCTACGGCACCACGCTCGCCGGCTGGGCCTCGTACAACAAGTGGTCGCTGCTCGGTGGCATGCGCGCCAGCTCGCAGATGATGTCGTACGAGGTCACCATGGGCATGGCTATCCTTGGCGCGTTCATCGTCTACGGCACCCTCGAGCCCTACGGCATGGCGGTCGCGCAAGGCCCGAACGTGCTGCACTGGGGTTTCGTCACGCAGCCGCTCGGCTGCCTCCTGTTCTTCGTCGCCGCCGTCGCCGAGACCAAGCGCGCCCCCTTCGACATCCCCGAAGGCGAGAGCGAGGTCATCGGCTACTTCGTCGAGTACTCGGGCATGCGCTTCGGCACGTTCTTCCTCGCCGAGTTCATCGAGGTCGTCTTCACCGGCGCCATCATGACCACCGTCTTCTTCGGTGGCTTCCAGGTGCCCTTCCTCCACGCAGATGGTTTCCACTTCGGAGACGCGTCATTGCCGATGTGGCACGGTCTCGTGCTGCTCGTGCAGACCACGTTCTGGACGTTCAAGATCGTCGTCTTCTGCTGGTTCCAGCTCCTCATTCGCTGGAGCTATCCGCGCTTCCGTCCCGACCAGCTCATGAACCTCGGCTGGAAGCAGCTGCTCCCGGCGTCGATCGCCAACATACTCATCACCGCCGCCGTCGTCCTTGCGATGATGGCGGCCGCGAGTCACCAGTAATGAGCGACACCCAAGACAAGCCCGTCTTCAAGAAGCGCGTCTCGAAGGCCAACGTCATCGGCGTCGAACGCGTGCACGGCTTCGGCCAGCAAGCGTTCGTCCCGGCGCTCATCAAGGGACTCGGCGTGTCGATGCAGCACTTTTTCGACAACGTCGCCACGCGCAAGGAAGTGGCGACCATCGAGTACCCGGAACAACAGGCGCACAAGCCGGAGCGCTACCGCGCGTTGCACCGACTCATGCACCGGGACGACGGTGCGGTCCGCTGCGTCGCGTGTCAGTGCTGTTCCACCGCCTGTCCCGCGCACTGCATCACCATCGTCGCCGAGGACACGGGCAACGCGAACGAGAAGCGTCCCGCGATCTTCGAGATCGACGAGCTGCGCTGTGTGGTCTGCGGTCTCTGCGTCGAAGCGTGTCCATGTGATGCCATTCGTATGGACACGGGCATCCATGCGCCGCCGACCGAACGCCGCGTCGACGCGATCCTCGGCAAGAACGATCTGATGAAGCGCGGCACGCTGTCGGCCGCCGTTCAAGGCGGCACCGGCGCCGAGACGTGGCGCGACAAACCGCTCGAGAACCGCGCGCAGACGCTGCCGTCCGACAAAGCCGACAAATAGTCACCACGCGGCCGGGTGCCGGCTAGTTCCTGATGAGGTCGTCGCACGACGACGATGGCAGTATGTTCTGCTGAGCGAACGCTTTCACGACGTCGCAGCTCGCCGCCTGGGTGTCGCTGGTGCACAACGTGACCGCGGCCTCCGACTGGGTATCGATCGCGGCGCACGCGCTGCCACTGCAGCACGAGCTCACGGAGACCTCCACACAATGTGCCGCGGCCATGCCGGTCGCGAATCCACACGTGACCCAGCGTTCGCAGATCGTGGCCCATACCAGCTCACAGCGATCGTGAACCGTCTCACCGCTGCTGGGAGCGTGCGCCAGATCGGCGCGCGAAACGAAGCCGTCAGGAATCTCGACGCCGGGGAGCGCGGCGCCGCCGCAGGCGATGAACGCGAACGAAAACACGAGGAGCCATTTCATGTGGGTGTCCTTTCGTAGAAACGGTGTCAGTACGAGTCGAAGCCGATGGCGATCCCGATGGTCGTGACGCTGCTCGTGCCTCGTTGATGGCCGAGCGGTTGACCGGCCTCGGTGAACATGGCGGTGGGGCGAAACAATGACAGCGTCTCGAATGCGACCGAGATCCCTTGCGGACGTGCGGCGCGCGTGGCGACGGGAATGTTGCCTCCGATGCGCAGCGTGAACCCGCCCATGGGATCGACCGCGATGGAGATCGCGAGCGCCATCGCAGATGGCGAGCTCATGGCAGTCGATCGATGCCGACGGAATGCGGCGCACTCCGAGCGAATGATCGTCGGCGTCGCTGAGCTCGACGATGGCGACAAGGCCGGTGCCACTGCGCTCGATGCGCGCGAGCACGCGTCGCGGCGCGTAGGCCTCCGAAGGACAATGCAGCGCAGGCGATGGCGCGACGTACGCGAGGCGAGCGGTCGGACGTGGCGCGTCGGCGAACGCGGACGTGGTCAACACGAAGGCGACCGTCAGCACGACCCCCAGCAGAGCCACCCCACGACCCATCGCGGCGCCGTTGCTACCACGCACGTCGGGCGGAGAAGCGAGCGCGTTTTGCCCCGTTGACGACGTAGTGGGGACGCCGTACCGTAAAAGACGGACCTTCTGCGTGGTGCGATAGGGGCGACAGTTTTTTCCCTACGATCTTTGAACAGGGATCGACCGCTGGCCGAGGCGTGCATACCCACCCTGTGGGAAGCCCAGATCGGTTAACTAGTCGAGCCCACCTACTATATGTAGGGGTTCAAACGTCTCTCCAACGGCCAACGCGGTGGGTTGCTTTTACTTCTCACACCGCCCTTTCGGGCGCCGTTTTCTTTGCCCGCGTGCTGGGGTCGGCCGACCTCTCCGATTAACACCAAGTCGTCGCGACCGCGCCGCGCAAGAGAAGCTGCGCGTGTTCGACTACCTCATCGGCAACGCAGACCGCATGGCCCAGAACGTCCTCGTCCGCGATTCACGCGGTCGTAAGATCCCCGTGGCGATCGATGCGGGCTTGACCTTCCCGCACGGCACGACGGCAGGGCCCTCGATTCGACCGTTCCCGACGGAGCGCATCGCCGACAGCACCGGCCCGCTGCTGCAGGACACGCTCGAGATGATCCGCGGAATCGATCACGCGGTGGTCGCACGATCGCTCGTGAAGAATGGCGCGACCGATCGACAAATCGCGCACGTGCTGCGACGCCTCGAGCGCATGAAGAACGACGCCAGCTTCCTCGCGCTCGAAGATGCGACGCCGGCCGCGGGCAACCGCTTGCTCGACCGCGTGCGAGACGCGGCCGAGCTGCGGGAGCAAGGATTGCCGAAGGAGAGGCTGGAGGCGCTGAACCGCGTGATCGCCGAGGCGCGCCGGCAGTAGAGCGAGCGCTGTTAGGTCGACTGCCTCAGCGAAAGAACACCGACGTAAGCGAAGCCAAGGAAGAACAGACAGAGGAACGGGATCGACACGTAGTGGCCCGCCATGACGGCGAGCACGGTGGCGCCCGCGAAGTAGGTCGCGAACAAGACCTCTACGAACGGGATGAGTGTCTTCGACGAGCGGTACTTCTTCGCGGTCCAGCCCTCGAAGCGACGCGTGATGCCGTGCTTCGGCGTGCGGATGAATTCGCCCGAGGTGGAGCCAAGGAGCGCCTCGAACACTGCGCGCGTCTGGTTGATGCAGAGGCCGATGCCGAGCGACATCATGAGCGGAAGGCGGCGAAGGGTCTTGCGCCAGTCGCGGTGAATCTCGCGCTGCGAGGTGATGTAGAAGGTCGCGATCGACAGCGTGGTGCCGAAGAAGAGCGGCAGGTCGATGAGGAATACCTCACGCCAGCCGTGGCGCGCGCGGACGAGCAGGTTCGGCAGCAGCAGGATGGAGAGCATGAGGAGCAGCGGATACGCGAAGTTGTTGGTGAGATGGAAGAACGCCTCGAGCTTCACGCTGAACGAGACCTTAGAGCGCCAGATCGCCGGGAGCAGCTTCTTGGCGACCTGGATGGAGCCCTTGGCCCAACGGAACTGCTGCGACTTGAACGAGTTCATCTCGACGGGGAGCTCGGCGGGCGAGACCACGTCCTTCAGGTAGATGAAGTTCCAGCCGGCGAGCTGCGCGCGGTAGCTGAGGTCCATGTCCTCGGTGAGCGTGTCGTGCGACCAGCCGCCCGCATCGTCGATGGCCGCGCGGCGCCAGATGCCCGCGGTGCCGTTGAAGTTGAAGAACCGCCCCGAACGATGACGCGCGGTGTGCTCGATGACGAAGTGCCCGTCGAGCATCATCGCTTCCATCTCGGTGAGCATCGAGTAGTCGCGGTTCAGGTGATCCCAGCGGACCTGCACCATGCCGACGTCGTCTTGCGTGAAGAAGTGGATGGTGCGCTCGAGGATGTCGGGCGCGGGGACGAAGTCGGCGTCGAACACGAGGATGTACTCGCCCTTCGACGTCTTGAGGCCGTTGGCGAGCGCGCCAGCCTTGAAGCCGGTGCGATCGGTGCGGTGGATGTACTGGATGTCGACGCCGAGGGCCTGCAGCTCGAGGACCTTGCCCTTGCAGATCTCCTGCGTCTCGTCGGTCGAGTCGTCGAGGACCTGGATCTCCATGCGGTCTGCCGGGTAGCGAACCTTGGCGATCGCGTCGAGGAGGCGCGCCGCCACGTACATCTCGTTGAAGAGTGGAAGCTGCACCGTCACCATCGGCAGATCGGCGAAGTGCGCCTTCTCGACGGGCTCATTACCCCGGTTCCGGTAATACAGGAACAGCAGCATGGACCGGTGAAACCCGTACATCGCCAGGAACAACAGCACGCCGAGATACGAGACGATCAGACCGTTTTCGAGCGTGAACCAAGAAGGCATTTGAGAGAGCTCCGGCCGGGTGATTAGGCAGGCACAGGGGTACCAACGGGGCCGGGCGCGATTGTCATCGCGTTGTAATTTGTTGCTGGAGATCGTCGTGAAACGCCGAGGCCGGGTTATGCGGAAACGGCAGCGCGCCGTCCGGCAACGAGCGTCGCATCACACTCGCAGCACCAGTCACGGTATTGGCGAACAGCAGCGTCTGAAACGACTCGTAGCTATTCCGACGCGACGTCCAGTAGGTGTTTGCGAACACCGCGAGTACTTCTTCGTCCTGGGTAATCGCGTCACGATGCAAGTAGAGAACGCCCAAATGCGCACACGGCTCGCCGCGCAGGAGACTGTTGCCGAGCAGCACAAGACCGAGCTGCAGCGAGTGCGCCAACAGCTCCCGTGGGTGCAAGAGACTCACGTCAAACGCGAGTCCGAGATCGCGGACCTGAGGCACCAGATGGGCGAAGCTCACACGCTGAATCATCTCTTGCTCCAGAGCCTGAGCTTTCGCCTCGGGAGGAGCGCCACCGCGCCTTTGCGCTGGGTCGTGAGCCGCTTTTCCGACAAGTCGTAGCCGTCGTTTCCCTTCGTCGCGGCCCCGGTTTACGATGAAGGGCCATGTGTCCGACGTCCAACCCCTCTGGAGGGCCCCCGCGCGCTGGCGGTGACTTCGGAGAGGACACGCGGGCCGACGACTCGGCGGTGCGCACGCCCACACCGCTGCCACCGCTTCCGCAGCCGCCGCCGCGTGCGCTGGGCGGAACGAGGCCGCCATCTTCGACGCTGCCACCAGAGCCCGGGAACCCGCGTCCGCGACGCCAGCGATCGATGGCGTCAACCCGCGCGAAGACCGGGCGTCATCGTCGGGCTGGCCTCGTCGACGGGCGCTACGAGCTGGAGGAGATGATCTCGAAGGGAGGGATGGGTCGCGTGTTCCGCGCGCGCCACCGCGACCTCGGCCGCAAGGTGGCGCTGAAGCTCGTGCTCGACGGCTTCCAGGACGATCAAGAGCTCCGCGAGCTGTTCTTCAAGGAGGCGCGCCTCGCTTCGTCGCTCCACCATCCCAACATCATCAACGTCACCGACTTCGGTCTCGACGACGAGCTCGGCTACTTCGTTGCGATGGATCTCCTCGAGGGCGAGACCTTGCGTGAGCGCATCCGCAACAAGCGTCCCACGCTGCGCTTCGGCTTCGACGTGATGGACCAGATCTGCGGCGCGCTGCGCTACATCCACGGCCGCGACATCTTTCACCTCGACCTCAAGCCCGAGAACGTCTTTCTGTCCCGCGTCGAAGGCGAGCCCCGCCGATCGAACATGGTGACGCTCCTCGACTTCGGCCTCTCTTGGCGTCGCGAGTCCATGCCCGACGCCAAGCTCGGTGGCACCCCGCCGTATCTCGCGCCCGAGCGCTTGCGAGGCGCCGCACCGTCGGCATTGTGCGACGTTTACTCCCTCGGCACCATGCTCTACGAGCTCATCGCGGGCGAGCTGCCCTACCAAGGCTCGGTACCGCAGATGATGGACCGCCAGCTGAATGGCCCACCGCCGCCACTGCCATCGAAGAAGGCGCGCGAGGCGGTCGACGATCGCGCCAACGAGCTGGTGATGCGCGCGTTGTCACGCGATCCGGCCCAGCGACCGGTCTCTGCCGAATCGTTTCAGTTCGAGCTGCGCGCGTTGATGTCGATGATGGACATCCCCGTACGCCGTCGCGTGGTGATGGTGGACTCGTCGCACTCGCTCGACACCGAGGTCGCGATGCAGGCCGTCCTCGAGAGCCCTGTCCCTCTCGCGATCTTCGATCTCTCGGGCGCGGTGAAGCTGGCGAACCACACGTTCATCGAGGTGCTCGAAGGCATCCACGTCCCCGTCGCCAACTTCAACGAGCTCACCATCACGCGACGCCACCGCGATCTCCACGCAGCGTTCCAGCAAGCCGTGGAAGGCAATGGCCCCACGAGCCGAGTCGTGCTTGCTGGCGCCGAGGGTGGCGAGCGCTCCACGATCTTGTGGATCGCCCCGCTCGTCAAAGACGGCGTCGTCTCGGGCGTGCACATGACCATCGTGCTGTCCGGCGCCGGCAAGACCTAGCGCCTACTTCTTGCTGAGGAGGAGCTGCGCCGACGAGCGAAGACGCCGACGAACGAGCTCCTTGCCGAGCACCTCCATCGTGTCGAAGAGCGGCGGCGCTGCGGTGCGACCGCTGATGGCGACGCGCACCGTCATGAACAGCTCCTTCGTCTTCCAGCCGGTCTTCTCGGAATAAGCGCGGACCACCGGCTCGATGGTGGCGACCGAGAACGGTCGCAGCACGTCGAGCTCCTCCGCGAGAGCGCTCAAGATGTCCGCCGTGGCTGCCGCGTCGCGCGTCTTCGGCACGAGGTCACCGAGGACGTTGGTGTAGTCGAGATCGCCGGCGAGGAAGTACTCGATGGCGGGGATGAAGTCGTCGAGGCGGCGGATGCGCTCGTGGACCAGTGGAACCAGGCGGCGCAGCATCTCGTCGGAGAGGCGCCAGTTGCGGATCCGCTGGATGAGCCCCTCCGGCGACAGGTCGCGGATGTAGAGGCCGTTGAGCCAGCCGAGCTTCTCGAGGTCGAACACCGGTCCGCCGGGAGAGACCTTGCTCCAGTCGAAGGCAGCGATCATCTCGTCGAGCGTGAACTTCTCCCGGTTGTCACCGATGGAGAACCCCATGAGGCCGAGGAAGTTCACCAGCGCTTCGGGGAGGAAGCCGGAGTCGCGGTAGTAGTCGAGCGACACGGGGTTCTTGCGCTTCGAGATCTTCGACTTGTCCGCGTTGCGCAGGAGCGGCATGTGCAGGAACTGCGGTTGCTCCCAACCAAAGGCCTTGTAGAGCTGGATGTGCTTCGGCGTCGACGAGATCCATTCCTCGGCGCGCACCACGTGCGTGATCTTCATCAGGTGGTCGTCGACCACGTTGGCGAGGTGATACGTGGGGAAGCCGTCCGACTTCAGCAGGACCTGATCGTCGATCTGGATGTTGTCGAACGTGACGCGCCCGCGCAGACCGTCCTCGACGTGGGTCTCGCCATCCTTCGGCATCGCGAGTCGCACCACGTGCTTCTCCCCGGCGGCGACACGCTTCTGCGCTTCTTCTTTGGCGATGCGACGGCAAAGGCCGTCGTAGCCAGGCGGCTTCTTCTCCGCCTTCTGCGCCGCACGCAAGGCTCCGAGGCGCTCTTCGGTGCAGAAGCAGGGGTAGCCGTTGCCGTTCCCGATGAGGATGTCGGCGTGCTCGCGATAGATCGCGGTGCGCTCGGACTGTCGGTACGGACCGTACGGCCCGCCGATGTCCGGACCTTCGTCCCACGGCAAGCCGACCCAGGTGAGCGCGCGGAGGATCGCGTCTTCGCTCTCCTTCGTGGAGCGCGTGCGATCGGTGTCCTCGATGCGGAGGATGAACTGTCCGCCGTGCTTCTTGGCGAACACGTAGTTGAAGAGCGCGATGTAAGCAGTGCCTACGTGGGGGTCTCCCGTCGGAGAGGGAGCGATGCGAACTCGGACCGGCGTCGACATGGGCGCCCGTAGTTAGCAGGCACGGCGACGTCGGTCAACGCGTGGTAGCCTTGAGGCCGATGGCTCACTCCACAATGCGGCGCCTCGCCTTGGTAGCATGCGCACTGGTGTCGGCGCCCGCGCTCGCCACCACGATGATCCCGCTCGACCTCGCGGCGCTCACCGAGCGAGCCGAAGAGGTGGTTGCTGGCACCGTCAAGAAGACCGAGGCGCGCTGGACCAGCAGCCACGACGCCATCTACACCGACGTGACGATCACCGTCGAACGCTCGATGACCGGAAATCTCGCCGTCAGTCGCGACGTGGTCGTCCGTCGCGAAGGCGGCTCCGTCGACGGCATCGGCATGCAGGTGTTCGGCGCACCCTCGTTCAACAAGGGCGACGAAGTCGTGGTCTTCCTCGAGCACCGGGGTCTACAGCGCTACGTGGTGGGCATGGCGCAGGGCAAGCTCGACCTCTTCACGACGTCGGATGGAGTCAAGACGCTCCATCGCGAACTCTCCGGGGTTGCGTACGTGCGCCCACCCACCGCAGCGGAGCAGACGCTGTCCTCCACGGCGAAGAACCAACTGAGCCGCATCGATACGCTCGAGGAGCTCGAGGTGGAAGTCCGTCGGCTCGCTGCGCTCCGCGCGCGGAACCGGAAGTGAACGCGCTCCGCTGGATGGTGCTCGGCCTCGTGCTGAGCACGACGACTTCGTCGCACGCGTACGTTCGGTCGCGCACCACGCACGGGACGGTGACAGCGTGGCGATCCAACTGCATCTTGGTGCAACCCGACTCCGTCGGCACCGGCGACCTTCCGAGCGCGACGCTCACGACGGTGATCCAGGCCTCGTTGCAGGCGTGGACTACGGCGACGATGGGTTGCTCTTACCTCGCGCTCGACTACGTGCCACCCGCGCCGCTCGATGCGCACTACGACGGCATCAACAGCATCAAGTTCCGCAGCGACAAGTGGTGTCATCCCGACGACGCCAAGTCGAACAGCATCTGCTACAGCAAGGCCGCGGCCGGCATCACCACCATCTACTACGTAGATAGCCCTGGCCACGAAGCGGACGGCTCGATGCTCGACGCTGACATCGAGCTCAACAACATCAACTTCACGTTCGCCGTCGTCGACCCTGCGGCGCCCACGAGCATCATGCCACGCGCAGGGACCTCGCTTGCCGATCTCGCGAACACGTTGGTGCACGAGCTCGGCCACCTCCAAGGCCTCGACCACACCTGCGCCGATTCGGCGACCTCACCGACTGTTCTCGACGACACGGGCGCAAAGCCACCCGCCTGTTCTGCGCTCGCCTCGTTGTCACCGGACGCGCGCACGAAGATCCGCGAAGCCACGATGTTCAACTCCGCGGATGTGGGCGAAACGAAGAAGCGCACACCCGAGGCCGATGACGTGGCAGGCATCTGCAACGCGTATCCCACGGCCAAGAAGCCCGCTGCGTGCAGCCCTGCAGATCTCTCCGGGTTCGGTGGGGGATGTGACATCGGTGGTGCGCTGGCGCACCGGCCGGCTACGGGGGCACTGATGCTCGCCTTGCTCCTGGTGTTGTTCGCGCTGTTACGACGAGACTGGCGAGCGTCACCATCCACTGGAAGCTTGGGTCGCCCTGCCAGACGCCCGCGGTAACGACCCAAGGCACCGAGATCGCTGATACGAAGAAGTTTACAGCGAGCGGCACGCAGGTTGCGAAGGAGTGCGTCCGCGATGCGAGCCCGAATCCTCACGACCCCGACCTTGCCCATCCCCGTGTGGCGCGAAGAAGACGATGCCACGTTCACGCGCACCCAGGCGGCGCTGCACGACGCGTTGGAGCAACTGGATTTGCCGGAGGGCACCCTCGAGGACACGGCCAAGATCATGCGCTTGCCGTACGACTACTAGCGAGGATCGTCGTCGGCCACGAGGCGTGATGCCAGCACCACGAGACCGATGAGGATCGCGGGCGGCGCGATCAACCACGGGCGCGGGTGTGCCATCGCCTGCGCGAGCAGGTCCCCCCATGACGCCGTCGGCGGCGCGATCCCGTATCCGAGGAGGCCAAGGGCACTCTCGAACAAGATCGCTTGCCCGAGCCCGAAGCTCGCAAGCACCAGTGCTGGTCCGAGCGCGAGCGGCAGGATGTGCCGCGCCATCACCCTCGATGCACGAGCGCCGAGCGAACGCGCGGCCATCACGTGCTCGCTCGCAGCCACACGCAGCGCCTCGGCACGCACCAGCCTCGCAGCATGTGCCCACTCCGCGAGCGCGATCGCGAGCGCGACGTCGACGACGCGCCCTCGGCCGGACAGCCCCTGGATCACGAGGAGCAGGAGCAGCGTCGGCAGCGTCATGCCCGCCTCGATGAAGCGACTCGCGACGAAATCGAAGCGCTTCGAGGCGGCACACGAGGTTCCCACCACCACACCGATGAGGAAATAGAGGGCTACCGCGAGCGGACCCACCAGACACGCCACCCGAGCGCCATGGATCGAGCGCGCGGCCACGTCTCGTCCGCGATCGTCGGTGCCGAGCCAGTGTGCAGCAGAAGGAGCGGCGAGCACCTCGAGGCGACCGCCTGGACGTTGCGCCAGCGGCCCGTACGGGATGGGGGTACGCACCAGGCTCACCGCGCGCGCCGCCAGCGCTTGTTGGTCTTCGCTGCGCAACGCGAGCGGGTGCGTGATGCACGGCAACCAGTAACTCCGGCCATCGACCTCGCAGTAGAGCGGGAGGTCCGACGCGAGGAGATCCGCGCACACAGCGACGAGCGCGACGAACACGAAGATCACGAGGCCGGAACGGCGCTTCACGTGCGCTCCGAGAGGGACCGCAGGCGCGGGTCGAGCCAAGGTGCGGCGAGATCGACGAGCGCGCTCGACACGATGGTGAGGAGCGCACCGAACAGCACGAGCCCCAGCAGCACGGGTTGATCGCGGGCCGCGAGCGCATCGGTCGCGAGGAGCCCGAGGCCGGGGATGCCGAAGATCGCCTCGACGAGCACGACGCCGGACAGCAACGCTGGCACCTGTGCGCCGAGCAACGTGAGCAGCCGCAGGGCTTGTACGCGAAGGGCGGCGCGCGTGATGCGGGCTTGCGATGCCCCGGCTGCGCGCAATGCTTGCATCGAGTCGGTGGCCAGGGACTCCTCGAGGGCGCGCGCCACGTGGGCGTGGATGCGGGGCAGCAGCCATGGCAACAGGCACACGGCCGCGGCGACGACCGAGCCGAGGGAAAGGCCATACGGCGCTCCCACGGCGAGCATCGTCATCGCCAGGGCAGGAACCGGCACGGCGTACAACGCGGCCATGAGCCCGGTGATGGCGCCCCGGCGGCACCACAACGCGAGCGGCACGGCGAGGCACCACGAAAGGGCAAGCGCGCTCAACCCCACGAGCGCGCTCGTCGGCACACGCTCGCCGACTTTCGCGAGCACGCTTCTGCCGTCCACGAGGGAGCGGCCGAAGTCGAGCACGCCGAGGTGTGCGAGGAAGGTGACGAGCCGCTGCAGCACCCCGCCTTGCAGCTGCAAGGCCGCGCGCAACGCCTCTCGATCGGCGGCGTTCCCGCGCAGGCCGAGCTGCGTCCCGACGACGTCACCGGGCACGAGCTCCAGCAATGCGAACGCGATCACCCCCACGCTCAGCCACGTGAGTGGCGCGAGCACGACGCGCCCCCAGCGCTTCACGGTGCGACCCGGTGCGCATGCGCGAGCGCGAGCCCGTCGGCCGATGGCACGACACCGGCCCAGCCGGGCGCGACCGCGCTCTCGACCTCCGGGCACAACAGAAAGCTCATGGGGCCGCGCTGGTGCAGCAAGGCATGGAGCCGGCGCTCGAGCCGGTGTCGTTCGTCGGGAGCTTCGGTCGTACGAATCTTCTCGAGCAGCTTGTCAACCTCGTCGTCGGCGAAGCCCGCCCAGTTCTGCTCGTCGCTGGCGTGCGAATGGAACAGGCCGTAGTTGTCCTGATCGATCGCGAGCGAGAGCTGCAGCGCGGTCACGTCGAAATCGTGGGCGTGCAAGCGCGCGAGCACCTGCGCGAAGTCGAGCTTCTCGACCACGAGCTCGATGCCGGCGTGGCGAAGATCTTCCTCGAGCAGTGTCGCGAGCTGATCGACGGTGGTCGATCCGGCGGTGGCAAGGAAGCGCAGCTTCTTCGGCGCGTCGGGCAGTGAAGCAAGCGCACGCCGCGCTCGCTCGGGCTGATACGGCCACGGCGCGATCGCGTCATCGTAAGAAGGTGTGCCGGCGAGATACGGCCCGCTATGTGGTCTCGCGCGTCCGGCGAAGCCGATGTCGATGAGGCGCGGCCAATCGACGAGGCCAGCCAACGCTTCGCGCACCTCGGGCTTCTGCAGCGATGGACGCCGCGTGTTCCACACGACGAAGAAGAACGATCGCAGGCGCTGCCGATACAGGTGATGTCCCGCGAGCTTTGGATCGTGCTCGGCTTGCGCGACGACATCGGGCGGCAAGCGCCACATCACGTCGAGCTCGCCGCGCTGGTACAGCAACCACGCGGCCTGGCGATCGCGGACGACGCGAAAGTCGACGCCGGTGATCGTCGCTGCGGCGCCCCAATACTTCGGCGCGCGGTCGATGGAAACCTGGCTCCCGCTCTGCCACGATGCGAAGCGAAACGGACCGGTACCCACGGGCGCGCGACAGAACGCCGTGGTCCGCAGATCGGTGCCTTCGAGCAAGTGCCGCGGATACAGGGTGAGGTGTGCCAGCGTCTGCAATAAGAACGGCGCAGCCGAAGGCACGTGCAACACCACCGTGCGCTCGTCGGGTGTTTCGATCGCGCCGATCGGCATCAGATCGCTGCGCTGATCGGCCGCCAGCGCTGGATTGCGCGCCATCTTCAGCGTGAAGACGACGTCGGTCGCGCCGAACGGGTGCCCGTCGTGGAACGTCACGCCTTCGCGCAGGTGAAACACCAGCGTTCGCTTCTTGCCTTCGCCCACGCTCTCCCAGCGTTCGGCGAGGCGGGGGGCGATCTTCCCCGTCGCCGGATCTTGCTCGACCAGGGTCTCCATCACCTGGTTCTCTACGATCCAGCGCACCCACGCCTGGTGGCTCACCAGATCGCACAACCCGCTGGGCTCGGCTTCCACGTGGACCCGAAGCCGGCCTCCTTCTGTTCCACGCCGCGCGTCGCCTGGGCACCCCTCGACCGGGCATTCCACGACGACCGGTCCAACGTTTGCGCCGACCGGGCTCTTGCTCGACGGCTCGCTGCAGCCACGCGCACACCCGGCAGCGAGCAACAGGAGGCCGATGATCGCAGGCCGAGCCCGCGCGCGGGTCTCCGAAAACCGTAGGCTGCCGAACACGACGAAAAGCTTACACCGCGACGAGCTTGGCAGCGTCGACTGCGCGTGATAGGAACACTGACACATGCGCACCCTCACTGCAGCTCGTGTGATCGCGTCTCTTACGGTCGGTCTCGCGTTGTCCCTCGCTCTCACCTTTGGCTTCGGCCTGGGCGTTCTGGGCTGCGGCGGAAGCGGCTCCGGCGCAACGCTCGGCGCGGACCCTTCCAATGCGCTCCCACCCATCAAGGTCGATCTTCCGCCGCAGCCGTCGTTCACGCCGCCGGACATCCCGATCAAGACGGCCGAGGGCGACTACTCCATCTACGGCCTCCGCAAGGAGAAGGCGAAGACGCTCGGCCAAGAGGTGAAGGTGAAGGGCTACCTCCTCGATGTCTATCAGTGCCCGCCTTGCCCGAAGGGCCAGACCTGCAAGGCGTGCGACCAGCCGCACTTCTTCCTCGGCGACAAGCCAGACACCAAGAAGGAGAAGGCCCTCATGATCGTCGACTACCTCGGCCAGAAGCAGAAGCCGCCGGCGCTCACGGTCGGCAAGCAATACGAGATCGAAGGCAGCTTCAACATCAACTCTCCGACGGGCTTCGGTAACTCCGATGGCCTGCTGGTGTTCGGCAAGATGCACGACGACAAGAACGTCGAGTTCCTCTCGCCGACCGCGAAGCTCGAGCAAAAGGCGCTCAACGGCGAAGCGATCGAAGCATCGCTGCAGAAGAAGCGCGACGCTGCCAAGAAGAAGTAGTCGGTAGGTCGGGCGTCGGGAAGGTCGTAGCGCGATGGCACTGAAGATCATCTCGAGGTCATTGCGGTCGGCGTACATCTGGATCGGCATCGCCTCGATCACGAGCGCGATGTACTTCGTCGGTGCGCCGGTGTTCATCCTCAGCGCGCCTTTCGACAAGCTGCGGCGCCTCGGCCACTGGTACGCGTCCCGCTGGGGCCGCTGGATGTTCGTGCTCAACTCGCGCTGGAGCTGCGAAGTCGTCCACGGTGAGAAGATCCCGCAAGGTCGTCCTCTCGTCGTGATCTCGAACCACCAGGGCATCGCCGACGTCATGGTCGTCTACCACTTGGATCTTCAGTTCAAGTGGATCTCCAAGGCGGCCAACTTCTTCGTGCCGTTCATGGGCTGGTTCATGTTCCACGCGGGCTACATCCCGCTTCGTCGTGGCCGCAAAGATTCCATCCTGCGCTGCATGGACCGCGCGCGCTGGTACCTCGACCGCGACATCCCCGTGCTCTTCTTCCCCGAGGGCACGCGCAGCAAGGACGGCTCGGTGCTCCCCTTCAAGCCCGGCGCGTTCAAGCTCGCGCTCGATGGCCAGTTCGACATCTTGCCCCTCGCCATCAGCGGCACGGCCGATGCGATTCCCAAGCACTCGCTGCAGTTCTCCGACGACCGTGTCCCGATGAAGATCGTCGTCGGTGACGTCATCTCCACGAAGAGCATGACCGAAGGCGATCTCGACGCGCTCATGGAGACGACGCGCCAAGCCGTCATCGCGCTCAAGCAAGAAGCCGATGTTCGCATCGCGGCAGGTCTCGCCCAAGTCGACGGCTCGCACGCGTCGGTACCGTCGATGGCGGCGCGCAGCACCAACTAGCGTCGAGAGCGCATGCGAGACGCTCCACTGACTCCGATGCGCGCAACGATATCGAGGCGGGCTTCGATCGTCTTCGTCAGCCACTCGTCGACGGCTTACATCCGGCGACCGAGAAGGAACTACGTCTCGCCGGGAAGTTCATCGAGATGTGGACCAGGCCGATCGCGCGCGCATCGCCGACGCTGCCTCGTGGATGGCAGCGCGACAGAGCCCGGTAGTACACTCGGCGTATGAGCAACGCCGCTCGTCTGGTCCTTGAGATGGCTCTTCGGCTCCCCGTCGCGGAGAGGGGGACCGTGGCCGCAGAGCTGCTGGCGAGCATGGACGGCGAGCCGGATGCCGACGTGGACCAGGCGTGGGTCGCCGAGATCGCGCGGCGGGCAGAGCGCGCTCTTCGTGGCGAGTCACAGGGGCAGGACTGGACGACGGTGCGCGCAGAAATCGAGACGAAGCGCCGCAGCAAGTGACCTGGCCCGTACGGGTCGACGCTGAAGCGAGAGAAGAGATCGAGGCGGCGGTCGCCTGGTATGACGCACAGACCGAACAGCCTGCTCTCGGCAGCGAGTTGCTCGACGCAGTTGATGTAGCCCTGGCGCAGGTGGGTGAGCGCCCAGGGTCGTTCTCGCTGGCGACGGGCGTGCCCGAACGGCTCGCTGTGCGTCACTGCGCCGTTGGCCGCGTCCCGTATCGAGTGGTGTTCATCGAGTTGCTGGCCAACGAAAGGCGCTTGTGCCGACGGTGCTACCGATTGGAACCATCGCGGTCGATGGCAAGACCACGGCAAGCATGGACGAGGAGATGCACCGCAACTGCCAGAGGCAATCGCAAAAGGGGCAGGAGCCCTGCTACGTGCACCGAGTGGTGAAGGCGACTTTGATCTCGGCGGCAGCGCCGGTGTGCATCGACCAGAGGCCGATCCCGGCTGAGACGAACGACATGGGAATCTTCGCGAGCTTCTATGCCGACCTCAAGCGAACCTACGGGCGAGCGAACCTTTTCGAGTTGCTCACGATGGACGCAGGCTTCACGTCCGAAGAGAACGCGCGCTTGGTCGACGAGGACGGCAAGGGCTACTGGATGGCGCTCAAGCAGAACCAGCCGGAGCTATGGGCGGAGGCACGGCGCATCCTCATCCCTTTGTCGCTCACCCAGGAGCCCGAGGCGCAGACGCACTGGGAGTGCGACTCTTCGCGAGGCTGGATCTGTCAGCAGCTGTGGCGCACCACCGAGATGGCAGGCTGGGGAAAGTGGAGCCACCTGCGGCAGGTGGTGATGATCCGGGTCTTACAAGCGCCCGGCTCGCCGCATGGCCCGAGCCCGCGCCAGGGTCCCATCCGTATCCTTGAAGAGCGCTTCTACGTCACCAACTTGGTGCGTGGTCGTCTCGACGGAGAGCAGATGCTGCGTGTCGCCCGTGCTCACTGGCGGATCGAGAACAACCTTCACGGTGCGCTCGACATTCAGTGGCAGGAAGATCACGGCCGCTGGGTCCGGCGCGGCAACGGGCTTGCCGTCTCGGCGCTGCTACGTGTCATCGCCTACAACCTGATGGTCATGCTGCGCTCGACGCACCTACGCAGCGTTGAGGCGCGAGCGACCACGTGGCAACGGCTTCGTAATTGGGTCCGCGATGCGCTCCTCGGCACAGACCTGACCGACCTCGACGATAGCGAGGACACACTCGTCGCCACACCCTGAATCGCCCACTCCCCCACGTCTCCCCCACGCCTCACGTCTCATCGTCGCCATCCAAAGCGGATGCTGAAACGGCCGCGCTTTGCCCTCGAAACACTTCCGTTACATACATATGGTGGGGCGTGCAAGGATTGAACTTGCGACTTCTTCCGTGTGAAGGAAGCACTCTACCGCTGAGTTAACGCCCCGAGACGCGGAAGAGGTAACACGACGTTTTGGGTCTGGGCAACGAAAACGTTGCTACGAGAACCCCGCTGCGATGGGACCCAAACGTCCTCGTTACGAGACGCTACTGTCGTTGCTCGTCGCTACGCTTCGCTTGGCTTCCATCGACTTCACCATGAGGCCGCAGCGCGGGCACATGATGACGACCGATTCGATGACACCCGAGCACTAGATCACGTATGTCACAATACATCCATAATTGGTCGAACCACCGGTCCAATCATGTTCTATCAAGTAGTTATCCACCTCGCTGCGCATTTACTTCTGTAGGGAGAAGTGCTACTTGGCTGCCGTCGCGGAGAAACACCGCAAACGGGAGCGTCATGTCGGAAACGAAGCGAACGGGTGAGAAGCAGACGGCCACTGGCGCCGTCGCGGTGACGACGAGCACGCGTTTCGTGCCCGCCCCTTTCCAAATGCCCACCGGTGAGACGGAGAGCGACTCCAACTGGGGGTTTGCCGACACTCGCTTCGTCGTCGACGACGCTGGCCTCGTCCGCATGACCGGCAACCGCTACCTCGACTGCGGAAAAGACCTTCCGAGCCTCGTGCCGTGGGTCCGCTCCACGCTGCAGATCGACGTTCAGCCGAAGAAGACACACGACTTCCAGTTCCCCCCGACGGTGTTTCCCGAGCCCACGCTCAACGACGCCTTCCTCACCGAAGCGCGCACGCTGTTCGCCGCGACGCAAATCGATTTAGACGGTGTCACCCGCCTGCGCCACGGCCACGGCCACACCCAAGAAGAGATGTACGCCGTGAAGTACGGCCAGCTCGGCCGCATCCCCGATGCTGTGATCTACCCAGAGAACGAGAAGCAGGTGCACGCAATCGTGCAGCTCGCGCTTCGTCACGATGTCTGCCTTATCCCCTACGGCGGCGGCACCAATGTCTCCGAGGCGCTGCGCTGCCCCGAGAACGAGACGCGCATGATCGTCTCCGTCGACATGCGTCGCATGAACCAGGTCCTCTGGATCGACCCGGTCAATCGCATGGCGTGCATCGAAGCGGGCGCCGTCGGTCGTCACCTCGCCGAACACCTTCGTCGCAACGGCTTCACCATGGGCCACGAGCCCGACAGCATCGAATTCTCGACGCTGGGCGGGTGGATCGCGACCAACGCATCGGGCATGAAGAAGAACAAGTACGGCAACATCGAAGACATCGTCCTCGACATCACCGCCGTCACCGCGCAAGGCAAGCTCGAGCACCGCGGTCAAGCGCCGCGCGAATCGATCGGCCTCGATCCCAAGCAGTGGATGTTCGGCTCCGAAGGCCGTCTCGGCATCATCACCAGCGCGATCGTGAAGCTCTTCCCGCTTCCAGAGGCACAGGTGTACGGCTCGGTGCTCTTCAAGGACTTCGCGTCGGGCGTCCGCTTCATGTACGACCTCGCGCAGCATGGAGACTGGCCCGCGAGCGTGCGGCTGGTCGACAACATGCAGTTTCAGTTTGGCATGGCGCTGAAGCCGAAGAGCGAAGGTTGGCGCGCGAAGAAGAGCGCCATCGAGAAGCTCTTCGTCACCAAGATCAAAGGCTATGACCCGAACCAGATGTGCGTTTGCACACTCGTCTTCGAGGGCACGAAGGCCGAGGTCGCTCGTCAAGAGGCCGCGGTCTATCGCATCGCTTCGGTGCACGGCGGCATGAAAGCCGGCGCCCAGAACGGTCGCCGCGGCTACCAGCTGACGTACGGCATCGCGTACATCCGAGACTTCGTCATGGACCACTTCATCCTGGCCGAGTCCTTCGAGACGTCGGTGCCGTGGAGCCAGGTCGCGACGCTTTGCGAGAGCGTCAAGCAGCGCGTCCGAGACGAGCACGCCTCGCGCAAGCTGCCGGGCAAGCCGTTCGTCACGTGCCGCGTCACGCAGATCTACGAGACCGGCGCCGCCGTCTACTTCTACTTCGGCATGCACCACGAAGGTGTAGCGCAGCCGAGCGAGGTCTACGCCGAGATCGAGCGTGCGGCGCGTGAGGAGATCCTCAAGCAAGGCGGCTCGCTCTCGCACCACCACGGCATCGGCAAGCTGCGCCAGCGCTACCTGAGCGAGGTCTTCTCACCGACGGCTCTCGCCTGGAGTCGCGACGCCAAGCGCGCCTTCGATCCCACCAACGTCTTCGGTTGCGACAACCAGCACGCGCCGACCGACGCCGTCGTCAAACCCGCACGCGCATCCCACCAGGAGGCGGCGCAGTGATCTCTCCCATTACGCAGGCCGAAGTTGCGCTAGCCGATCCGTCGACCAACAAGCAGGTCCTGCTCACGGGCTCCACGGGCTTCGTGGGGAAGGTGGTGCTCGAGGAGCTGCTGCGTCGCCGTGAGGAGCTCGGCATCGAGGAGATCCACCTCGTCATCCGTCGCAGCCTCAGCACCGAGGCGCGCACGCGCTTCGAGAAGCTCGCCAACTCACCGGCCTTCAGGCAGCTGTCACCGGGATGGCAGAGCTACTGCAGCGTGGTCGAGGCCGACCTCGGCGATGCGAACGCGCTTCCGCGTCGCAGCAACCTCGCGGCGCAGATCACGCACATCATCCACTGCGCAGCCTCGGTAGAGTTCGATCTCCCCGTGTCGCAGGCCGCCGCCGCGAACATCACGTCCGCGCTCAACATGGTGGCGTTCGCGAAGCGTTGCCCGCGGCTCGTGCGCATGGTCAGCGTCTCCACAGCGTACGTCACGCCGCACCCCGGCGACTCAGTTCCCGTCGAGGAAGTGCTCGCTCCCCTGCCCCGCGCTGCACGCGCGTACTACGAGGAGATGAAGGCTGGGCCGAAGGAACGCGGCGAGCTCGACAAGAAGCTCATGGCCGAGACGGGTCACCCGAACAGCTACACGCTGTCGAAGTGCGTCGCCGAGCACCTCGTGATGGAAGAGCGTGGCGATCTGCCGCTCATCATCGTGCGTCCCAGCATCGTCTCCGCTTGCAGCGCGTTGCCCTTCCCGGGCTGGATCGACAGCCGCGCCGCGTTCGCCGGCTTCGTCGCGCTCATCGGCATGGGCCACCTCCGCGCCGTGAACGTCAATCCGAGCTCGGCGCTGGACATCATCCCGTGCGACGAGGTTGCTCACCGCTTGCTCGAGTGCGCCTTCATCACCTCCGAGACAGTCGGCGAGCCGGGAGGCGTAATCAAGCACGCCACCGCCGGCCGCAAGAACTCGAACACGATCGACGATTGCTGCCGCCTCATCCTTTCGCACTTCCGTCGCTATCCGCAGAAGCGCGCCGCCAACATTTTCTTCATGGGCGGGGACGGCTGGAAGTTCCGCACGCACGACTTCGTGCACCACAAAGCGCCCATCGTGCTCGCACGAGCGACGTCCACGTTCACCGGCAAGAAGCGCCTCGGTCGTCAGGCCGCGCGCCTCGGTGACACGATCCAAGCGCTGCACGTGGCGTTCCCGTATTTCACGCACAACACGTTCGACTTCCAGTCGTCGATGCCGCTGCCGGCCGAGTTCGATCGCACGGCGTACGTCGCGGCTGCCTGCGCGGGCATCGGCCGTCATCTCCTAGGCGGCGACCCGCGTCGCGCTTCGCTCGCGGGCAGGAAGCACCACCAGAACGACGACCTGCGCTTCGCCGTCGGTCAGCCGCACGGCAACGTGACGGTGCGAACGCTCGGCTTCATGATCCGCAAGGCTCTCCGTCGCTGCGTCGAAGAGGTCACGTTCGACCACCCGTCCTTCGAAGCTGCGCTCGCCGAGATCCCGAAGGACACGCTCGTCGTCCTCGTGCCCACGCACCGCAGCTACATGGACTTCTTGCTCGTGCCGTTGCTCTGCTTCGCGCGTCCGGAGCTCGGCGTTCGTCCGCCCCGCATCGCGGCCGCGGAAGAGTTCTCGAAGATTCCGTTGCTCGGGCGCGTGTTCGAGCGCGCCGGTGCGTTCTACATCCGTCGCGGCCAAGGCCGTGCGGATCAGACGCTCAACAATCAGATCGCCGAGCTCGTCGCCAACCGCGAGACCCTGATGTTCTTCATCGAGGGCAAGCGCAGCCGCGATCGTCGCTTCCTCTCGCCGAAGACGGGCCTGTTGCGCTCGCTCGCGTCGACCAACCAGCGCTTCGCGATCCTGCCGATCGCCATTTCCTACGATCGGGTTCCGGAGGAGCAAGCACTGCTCGCCGAGATCGCGTCGGGGCAGAAGCCGCAGATGCGTCTCTTGCCGCTGCTCAAGTGGATGGGTCGCATGGCCAGGGGCGAGATCTCCCTCGGTCGCGTCCACCTCGCCTGCGGTCGCCCGGTCCACATGCAGCCAGGCGACGACGTTCCGGCGGTCTCGCGCGAAGTGATGAGCGAGCTGCAGCACCGCACCGTCACCACCACGCACCACCTGCAGATGTTCCTGCGCGGTCTCCAGCAGCGCGGGCTCGCCACCAGCAACACCGGCGGCACCCAGCCGCTCGATCTGGCTTGGCTGCGCAGCGCGATCGAAGCGCGTGGCGGCGAGGTCATCGACAGCAAGCTCGCCACCGAGTCGCGCGTCGATCTCGCCACGGAGCGCACACTCCGCCAGATGTTCCAGCACCTCTTCTACCCGGACGCGCTCATCCGCTTCGCCGACCGGCCGGACATCGTGGCTGGCATCGAGCGCGAGCACTTCCGCGACGCGCCGGTCGCCCTCGACGCCTACAGCGCCGCGGATCCGCGCCTCGACCAGCTGCTCGATGTGCTCTTCTCGGACGATCAGACGCCGATTCGGCCATCGGTACACCGCCCGTCGTCGCTGTTCTCGGTGAGCTCGATGTTCTCGCGCCTGCGAGGCCTCGTCACCGGGGACAACCGACCTCGCGCCTAGGTGTCTGCAGACTCCACGGCGACATTGCAGGAACGTCTCGACCCCGATTTTACGTCGATATCGCTGCATCGATCGGTGGCATCTGCGTTGCACTATGCCGGCGTATGACCAACCTTCGCAATGCCTTGACCTCGGTGCTTTTCCTCGTTTTCAGCGCAAACGCGCTGGACGCGCACGCCATAGGGCGTGGCGCGGGCGGTGCTCAGAATGGCAAGGACCACGCAGCGACGGTGCGCGCTCTTCGCGCAAAGTACCCGGGCCAAACCCCAGTGCGCCTCGCGAACACTGACGCGCCCATCATGACCTTTTTAAAGGCGATGCAAACCGGCGGCGCTTCCCCTGCGATCAGCGATGCGCCGTTCAAGGAATTTCGGCGCGCTGTGCTCAACCGAATGACGATCAAACCCGCTGCGAAGTAAGATCTACGAGATCCTGAAGTCCGCGTAGTTTTACGCGGCTGCAACATAATCTAATTGAACGCACCCCGCGTTTCGGGCAGCCTACGGTCCCGGCGTGAGCTCGTGGGCTCCGTCTACCGAGGAGAATTCGACACGTGAGCTTCTACAAAGCCGAGTACATCTGGATCGACGGCGCCGAGCCAACCGCCAAGCTTCGATGCAAGACCAAGATCATCAAGAAGGGCGACAAGCCGCCGATCTGGGGCTTCGACGGGTCCAGCACCAACCAGGCCGTCGGACACGCTTCGGACTGCGTGCTGAAGCCCGTCTGCGCCGTGCCCGATCCCGTGCGCGGCGGCGAGGACATCCTCGTGATGTGCGAGGTCCTCCTCACCGACATGTCTCCGCACCCGTCGAACACGCGCCACGCGCTCGTCGAGACCGCGAGGAAGCTCGAGAAGCACGAGTTCTGGTTCGGCATCGAGCAGGAATACACGTTCTTCGACGGCATCAAGCCGCTCGGTTGGCCGGACAACGGCTTTCCTGCGCCGCAGTTCGGCTACTACTGCGGCGTCGGCTCCGACGAGGTCTTCGGTCGCCCCATCGTCGAAGAGCACATGGACGCGTGCATGCGCGCAGGCCTGCAGATCGCCGGCATCAACGCCGAGGTCATGCCGGCGCAGTGGGAGTTCCAGATCGGACACTCGGGCCCTGTCGAGGTCTCCGACCACCTGTGGCTCGCTCGCTGGCTGCTCTACCGGATCGCCGAGGATCACGGTGCGTCGGCGACGCTGTCGCCGAAGCCGGTCAAGGGTGACTGGAACGGCGCGGGCGCGCACACCAACTTCTCGACCAAAGACATGCGCAACAGCTACGACGCGTGCATCAAGGCGGCCGAGGCCCTCGGCAAGCGCCACGAGCTCCACATCGCCAACTACGGTCACGGAATCGAAGAGCGCCTGACCGGCAAGCACGAGACCTGCTCGTTCAAGCAGTTCAAGTACGGCGTATCCGATCGCGGCGCCTCGGTCCGCATCCCGTGGCAGGTCGCGCAGGACAAGAAGGGCTACATCGAAGATCGTCGCCCCTGCGCCAACATCGATCCGTACACGGTGTGTCGCCTCATCATGGAATCGGTGGTCGCCTAGCGCATCACAGATGGCCGAGCGAAGCCCGCAAGTCATAGCCCACCCGTGGCACGGGGTTTCGCTCGGCGATCGCGCTCCACAAGTCGTCGCTTGCTACATCGAGATCGTTCCCACCGATACGGTGAAGTACGAGCTCGACAAAGAGAGCGGCCTCCTCAAGGTCGATCGTCCGCAGAAGTTCTCCAACGTCGTCCCGTCGCTGTACGGTTTTCTCCCACGCACCTACTGCGCAGAGCACCTCGCGGCACGTTGCATGGAGCGAACGGGCAAGACAGGCATCGTCGGCGACGGCGATCCACTCGACGTGTGCGTTCTGTCCGAGCGGCAGATCGCGCACGGTGGCCTGATAGTCACCGCGCGGCCCATCGGCGGGCTCCGCATGATCGACAAAGGCCAAGCCGACGACAAGATCATCGCCGTTCTCGACGGTGATGCAGCCTGGGGCGGCGTCACCGAGGTCGCGCAGCTCCCGACTGGTCTCCTACGCCGCCTCGAACACTACTTCCTCACGTACAAGCTCGATCCGGAACAACCGGAGCGCTTCGTCGAGATCCCCGAGATCTACGACGCCGCCGAAGCACGCCTTGTGATCAACGAGACGCGCAAGGACTACGCCGCGCACTACGGCTGAGCGCGGCCCTGCGGAGCTCGCAAGAGGCGCAGCAAAATGGGGTGGCACGTCTCTTTGAGGCCGGCGAAAACGCCCTTTCCAGTCAGCGGACCGGCTTCTAAGACGAACTCGTCCGACAGCCCAAGCAGTTGCTTCACCTCGGCGCTCGACTGCAGCCGAGCTCTGGGCTCGGCCGGCGTCGTGACCTCGACCGAGATCCCAACTTGCCCCGGCTTGATGCCGAGATCGTCGAGGAACTCGTGTAGATTTCTCCACGCGTCGAGCGTGTGCTCGTTCTGGATGGAGTCCCGGTCGGCCACAAAGATGACCCCCGCCGCGCCCGTCCAACACCATTCGGCACCATTCGGCGGGAGGCATTGTAGATGACAAGGCTCGGCGTGGAGGACAAGTGCAACCGCACGCCGTACTTTCCGACTCGCACGTCGCCGAGCCGGTAGTCGAACGAAACGAACCCCTTCTCGTCGACAAAGCCAGCGCTCGCGGGAGGATGCGACAGCCCCGCGACGCCGGCGACCAACGCAACGAACTTTCGCACCCAGGTGCTCAAGAGCTGTCGATCAATCGGCTTCAAAGTGCGTCGGCGGAGCAAATTCATCAGTAATTTCGATCTGGGTGATGTTCGGCGAGTCGATTGATCGAC
>JAYUBF010000201.1:0-15717 GCA_043741435.1 Myxococcales bacterium | reverse complement strand
GACGGCAGCCAAGGCAGCCACATCGTCAAATCGCCCAATACTGCACGAATTCAGCGACTCGATTGAGAGCCGCCGGCACTTTTTGAGAAGTTACTCAGGAAATCGACAAACAGCTGAACCTATTGAAGACTTTTCGTCAGCGTGAGGTGAAACTGGCTGCGCGCGCTGCGGATGACGCTCGCCACCTCGGACGGCGACAACCGGTGCGCGTTCCGCAGGTGTTGCTCGGTGGCCGCGAGCACGTCCCTGCGAACCTGCTCGATGCGCCGCGCGATGGTGGAGCGCGGCGTGCGATACATCCGTGACAACTGATCCATCGTGAGCCCCTCCACGTGATGGAGGCGCAACATGCTGCGCTCCTCGGTCCCGAGCGCCGCGAGCACGTTGGCGAAGGCATCGCGAAACAGCTGGTGCGAGCGCGATTGCACGAACGCGAGCTCGGGGTCGAGCGCGGGCGAAGCCTCGTCTCTCACGTCTGTCGTCGTGGTTCGCTCGCGCAGCAGATTGAGCGCGGTGCGGACCGCGGCGATGCGCACCCAGCCTCCGAGCGCACCCTTGCCTGCGTATTCCACGATGCGCCTAGGCGTTCCCGTCAGAAGCTTCTCGCGGAGGCGCTGCTTGACCTCATCCACGATGTCCCGGTCCACGGTGACGCGAACGATGTACGTACCTACGCGCGCGATGTATGCGTGCTCGAAGGCGGCCAGCGCGGCCACGTCATGGAGCGAGACGGCAAACGCAAGGTACAGGTCGTTGGCATGCACGCTGACGTCGTGCGCCAGCAGATGTGCGGCGAACGCATCTTCATCGACGACGAAGGCCGGCCACCGGGCGCGGGCCTCATCGACTAGGTTCGACAGCGTTACCGAACGGTCGCCGAACTTCTGCGCGAAACGCGCGTCGCGCTCCATGCTGGGACGACTATACTCGCGTGGCCATGGCGTGTCCCTCCGAAGCCCTGCTTCAGGCCTTCGTCGACGGTGAGCTCGCCGTCGCCAACATCGCGACGCTGGCAGCACATCTCGATGGGTGCGCTGCTTGTCGCTCCATCCTCGGGGCGGCGCAGCCGGTGCGAGACGGCGAAGGTGACGTGGATCACGTCGGCCGCTACGTCTTGCGGAGGACGCTCGGCCAAGGCGGAATGGGCGTGGTGTACGAGGCGTTCGACCCGGAGCTCGATCGAGTGGTCGCGCTGAAGCTGCTGCGCAGCGAGCTGGGCTCCCCGAGGCTGCAGAGCCGGCTCGTGACCGAAGCACGAGCGATGGCCAAGCTGTCGCACCCGAACGTGGTTTCGGTGTACGACATCGGTCGCAGCGACGAGCAGGTGTTCTTGGTGATGGACCTCGTCGTCGGCAGCTCGCTACGCGTCTGGATGAGCGCGGCACAGCGCTCGCTCCGCGAGGTGCTCGACGTGTTCACGCGGGCTGGCACGGGCCTGGCCGCTGCACACTCTGCCGGGCTGCTCCACCGCGACTTCAAGCCGGAGAACGTTCTCATCGCCAGCGATGGGCGTGTCCTGGTCGGCGACTTCGGCCTCGCCCTGTCCGCCGATGAAGCGCTCGACGGGGCCGTGATCGCGGGCGAAGGCTCCCCCGCGTACATGGCGCCCGAGCAACGCGCCGGCATCGGCTTCGACGAGCGCTCCGATCAATACAGCTACTGCCTGGCGCTGCGCGAGGCCCTCACCGATGCGGCGGGCAGCGTGGGGCCGTCACCCTTGCGAGTCCCTCGTTGGCTATGGCGGATCGTCGAGCGTGGGATCGCACATGATCCCGCACAGCGCTACTCGACGATGACGGAGCTCCTGGCGGCCCTGGCGCGGGGCCGGCGTGGACAACGGCTGCGACCGATCGCGCTAGGAGTTCTCGTCGCCGCGGTGGGGCTCGGTGGCGTCGCATTCTGGGCCGGCATCCAGCGCCAGCGAGCCACCCAACAATGCCGCAACGGCGCCGCCCAGGTGGATGCGTTGTGGAGCCCGGCGATCGCCGACCGCGTCGGCAACGCATTCGTTCGCACCGCCAGCCCGCTCGCCGACCAGAGCTGGCAACGCGCGCGCGTTGCTCTCGATGCATACGGGCTTGCGTGGCGTGACGCACACCAACGCATCTGTGAAGCAACGCGCCTGCACGGTGAGCAATCCGAAGCGCTGCTCGATCGCAAGATGAACTGCCTCGCCGAACGACGACAGGTGCTGGGTGGCGTGGTCGCGCTGCTGGAGCACGTCGACGGCGCAGTGCTGGAGCGGGTCCCATCGGTGTTGCAGCTCTTGCAACCCGTGGCCACGTGCGAGGAGATGGGCGCCGACACCCTGGCCCCACCACCGCCCGACGCACAGCATGCCCTCGTCGTCGAAGAGGCACGGGGCATCGTCGCGCAGGCAGCTGCCGCCATCAGCGCGGGACGCTACGAAGACGGTCTCGCGCTGGCGAGCCGCGGCCGGGCCGTCGCGCGGGCCAGCCACTACCTGCCGGTCCAGGCGGAGGCTTCGTTGTGGGTCGGCACGGCGCAGGGCCGGCTCGGCCATCCGCAAGAAGCCGAGCGCGCGCTCGAAGAAGCCGCTTCCTCCGGCAGTGCCAGCCACGCAAGCGCGGTCGCCGTCCGCGCGTGGATCCAGCTCATGCACTTCGTCGGCTTCGAGCTCCATCACTACGACGACGGCCAGCGCTACAACGACTACGCCGAGGCCGCGCTACGCACCATGACGCATGTTCCCGAGCTCGAGGCCGAGCGCATGTCTTGGCAGAGTGCACTCCTCGTCGATCGTGGTCACCTCGTAGAGGCGCTGGAGATCTCGAAGAGACAGCTCGCGCTCGTCGAGACTCAGCTCGGTGTCGACCATCGCTTGTACGCCGCCGCGCTCGACGGGATCGCGGGCATCCTCGCGGCACAGGGCAAGGCGCGAGACGCCATCCCGATCCAGACCCGCGCGTGCGAGGCACTGACGCGGGTGCTCGCGGAAGCGCATCCGCAGCGCGCGCTTTGTTTGAACAACCTTGCGGGCGTGCACGCAACCTTGGGTGAGCACGAGGTCGCGATCGAGCTAAAGCGCAGCGCGCTGGCGATGCTCGGTCTGCTGCCGGGTCATCCCAGCCATGCGGCCATGACCCATCGCAATCTGGCGCGTTCCTTGATGGAGCTCGATCGCTTGCCGGAAGCGTCGCACGAGCTCGCCGCCGCCGCCGCGCTGGGCAAGACGAGCAGCGACGAGATCGCGCTCCTCGGTCTGCTCGGTCAGCTCCATCGTCGAGAAGGCCGCCTGGCCGATGCGCTCGCCGAGCACACACGGGCCGTAACGAGACGCGAGTCCGCCGAGCCCGCACAACGCCTCGACCCTCTGCTCGATCTTGCAGAGACGCAGCTCGCAGCGAAACACGCGCGCGAGGCCGCACAGACGACCGAAGAAGCCGTGCGCATCGCCGAGTCGCTGTACGGCCCGATCTCGTTTCGGCTCGCCGAGCCTTTGCGGCTGCGCGCCGAGGCCTTGTTGTCGGTCGGGCACCGCGACGACGCTCGCACCATCGCGGCGCGAGCACTGGCTTCGGTGCGCGATGCGCAGGTCGATCCGAAACGAATCGCGCGCGCGGAGGCCCTCCTCACCCGCGCGAACCGTACGCTGTAACTGGCGCCAGGGGTCGAGATTCGTCGTGCGCCGAAAGCTTCGCCGGCGTCGGTGTGGCTTTCGCCGTTTGCGCGCCCGCCCGCATCCAGTACCTTTTGAGCGTCGCGTGACGTTCCTCGGGCCTACGCTCACCACGTTGCTTGCCGCAGGTGCCGGCACGGCGACGGTGCTCGTCGGCCTCTACTTGTTGCGGCCCACCCGTCGACGCGTTGAGGTCCCCTACGCCCGGCTCTGGGGCCTCCTCGTCAAAGAAGCGCAGGCCAGCTCTGTCGCGCGGCGCCTCCGTCGCTGGGAGTCGCTGCTGGTGCAGCTGCTCATTGCCGCGCTCTTGTTGCTCGCGATCGCGGATCCCCACTTGGGAGCGAAGACCGATCGCCCGCGCCACGTCATCCTCGTCGACACCAGCGCGTCGATGGGCGCACGAGACGGCGCATCAGCCGTGCCTCGCATCGAGCTCGCCAAGCGCGCGGCGCATCGCATCCTCGAGGGGCTCTCCCCGGACGAAGAAGCCATGGTGGTCGGGTTCGACAGCAGCCCGCACGCTTGGTCAGCGCTCACCGCCGAGGAGCCCACCTTGCGCGCGGCGGTCGATCAACTGCGCGTGTCTGCCGCACCCGACGCCATCGTCCCCGCGCTGCATCTCGCGGCCGATGCGCTGATCGGCGCAGGTCGCAAGCGCATCACCATCGTCAGCGACGGCGCCATCGACACCCTCGCGCTCTCGGCACTGCGCATCGGGGAGGATCCGGGCGCGTTGCCGCTGGCCGACGTAGACGTTCGCTTCGAGCCGGTCGCACCCGCGTCGACCAGCAGCGACAATCTCGCGCTCACCGCCTTCTCGGTGCGCCGCTATCCGGCGAACCCGAGCGCGTACGAGATCCTCGTGGAGATCCGCTCGTACTCCGATCGCCCCCGCCATGCCAGGCTCACCATCTCGCAAGAAGGCGACCCCGTGGAGATCACCGAGCTCGACCTTCCACCGCAAGCGCGCATCCAGAAGTCGTTGTCCGACCTCTCGGGAGAAGGGGTACAGCTACAGGCATCGCTCGTCGCGACTGACTTCGATCCGCTCGCGATCGACGACAAGGCGTTCGCACTGCTGCCGGAGCGTAGGCGTACCAAGGTCCAGCTGGTGGGCACGGGCGATCTCTACACCGAAGGTGCGTTGCTGCTCGACCGTGGCGTTGACGTCGAGCGGCGTACACCGAAGCAATACGACCCCGATCGAGTGACGGCGGACGCGCTCGTGTTCGTGGGCTTCACGCCGCCTCGCCCAGCGCCCCGCCCAGCGCTGTATCTGGGCTGTGAAGGCAGCGGCTGTCCGTTCACCGCGCGCGGCAACGTGAGCGACCCGGTGGTGACGGAAACGGCGAAGACGCATCCGATCATGCGGTGGGTGGCGCTGAAGGATCTGAACGCGGTCCGTACCACCACCTTCGCGCTGGCACCGGGGGACGTCGCCCTGGCCAGCACGCTCGGCCGCTCGTTCCTCGTCGCTGGAGAGCACCCGGGTGCGCCACGCGCCATCGCGCTGGGATTCTCACCCGCGCAGAGCGACCTGCCGCTGCGCGTGGCCTTTCCGGTCCTCTTGGTCAACTCGATCAAGTGGCTGTCGGGCCGGTCCATCGAGCCGGTCGACAGCATCCTCACAGGCCGAGAAGGAAGGCTGGTCGCCACGCATGATCCGCTGCGCCTCCAGGCACCGGATGCCTCCACATCGATGTTGCAGGTCCGCGATGGAGCCGCTCAGCTCGTTGCCACGCAGGTCGGCTTCTACCGCGCGGGTGATGACGATGCGCAGCGCTGGGTCGCCGCGAACCTCTTCGATCCGCGCGAGTCCGACATCAGCGGTCGGCCCATCGTGCTCGGCGGCAAGGCCTTGGAGCCCCCCTCGTTCGTCGCACAGCTTCGCCCGCGGGCCTCGCTGTGGCGCTGGCTCGCGCTCGTGGCTCTCGCCATCCTGGCGCTCGAGTGGTGGACCTATCACCGTCGGTGGACGGTATGAGCCACCTCGCGTTCGATCATCCGCGCTTCCTCTGGCTCGCGCCGGTAATCGTTGGCGCGCTCGTCCTCGCAATGCGGCGCACGCTGGTCGACGTCTCGCCGCTGCGCAGGGCAGTGCAGCTGATGCTGCGATGCGCGTTGGTGCTGGCGGTGCTGGTCGCGGTCGCGGGGCCAACGTACGAAGGGCCCGCGAAAGGGCGCTCCGTGGTGGCCGTGCTGGACCGCTCGGTATCGGTGTCCCCCGACGCGCGAGCAGCCGCGCTACGACATCTCCAGGCGTTGCGTGCCGCGCGAGGACACGATGATCGATTGTCCGTGGTCGCCTTCGCCGGTCGCGCCGTGCGGGTGCCACTCGCCGACGACGCGCCGGCCGAGGCGCCGATGCGGTTACCGCCGGCAACTTTGCTCGACGAGAACGACACAGACATCGAGAGCGCATTGCGCCTGGCCAGCGGCCTCTCTTCGCCCGGCCGTGTACCCAGCATCCTCTTGTACAGCGATGGCAACGAGACGGGAGGACGCGCGGCGAGCGTGGCGCAGGAGCTCGCTCGGCGCGGTGTCCCGATCGATGTGGTCGTCGCGGCGGCCGATCCGCGGCCCGACGTATGGGTCAGCGATATAGCCGTCCCCGGTGAAGTACGACCGAACGCTCGCTTCGATGTGAGCGCCGACGTCTATTCCACCTTTGCCCAGCACGCTGTGGTCACACTGTATCGCGGTGACTTCGTGAATCCGCTCGATGGTCGCAAAGAGCTGGACCTGCCGGTCGGGCACAGCACGGTGCGTTGGAAGAGCGAGGTGCCGAAGAGCGGAATGGAGACCTACTCCGCGCGCATCTCCGGTGCCACGGCGAACCAGGTTGCGGACAACGACCGCGCCGCGGCCATCACGATCGCTCGCGGGGACCCGCGGGTCCTGTTGATCGAAGGTGGTGCCGGCGGTGGTGCGCTCGCGCCGGCACTCGCGAAGGAGCATATCGACGTCGAGACCCGCGCGCCGAGCGGGATGCCGAACGATGCGGCTGCGTTGAACGGGTACGAGCTCGTCGCGCTATCAGACGTCGCGGCGACCCAGATCGGTCCGGCCCAGAGCGCCGCGCTCGAGCGCTACGTGGACGGGGGCGGAGGCCTCTTGTTCATCGGCGGTGAGAACGTGACCGAGGGCTGGACCGGTACGCGCGTGGAGAAGATGTTGCCGGTGCGGTTCGACAAGGAGCGTCGCAAAGAAGAAGCGCAGCTCGCGCTGGCGCTCGCCATCGATCGCTCGGGCTCCATGGATGCCGAAGGCCGCCTCGAGCTGGCGAAAGAAGCGGCAAAGGCCACGGCCGAGAAGCTCGGTCCCGACGACCTCATCACGGTCATCGCGTTCGACTCGGTGGCGCAGCCCATCGTGCGGCTACAGCGTGCAGCGAACCGGTTGCGCATCTCCACCGATATATCGAGGCTACGGGCCGGTGGCGGCACCGCCATCTTGCCTGCGTTGCGCGAGGCCTATACGGCGTTGTCATCGGCGCAGGCGAAGGTGAAGCACGTGATCCTGCTCACCGATGGGCAGGCCAGCTACGACGGCATCAACGATCTGGTCGACGAGATGGTGGCCCACCGCATCACCGTGAGCGCGGTCGGCGTCGGCGGCGAGGCCGATCGCAGCCTCCTCACCACCATCGCCCAACGCGGCCAGGGGCGATTCTACTTCACCCGTGACGCCGAGGGCGTGCCCACGATCTTCCTCAAGGAGACGAACGAGATCGCCAAGCGCTCGCTCCTCGAAGATCCGACCGGCGTGCGCATCGCGCGTGGGGCCGAGCTGTTCGCCGGCACCGGCGTCGAGTCCGCACCGCCGCTCCTCGGCTATGTGCCCGTGCGTGCGAAGCCGGGCGGCGAGGTGCTGCTGGTCTCGAGCCGAGGCGACCCCTTGCTGGCGCGCCGCCGCGACGGTCTAGGCCAGACCGCGGTGTGGGCCAGCGACGCGAAGAGCCGCTGGGCCGTGGACTGGCTTCGCTGGCCTGGGTTCGCCCGCTTCTTCGCGCAGGTCATTCGTTCGACCATGCGCGCGCCGTTGGCCGGTGCTGGCGCGTATCCAATCGAGGTCGCGCTCAGCCCATCCTGCGCCGTCGTGTCCATCGATGCCACTGGCACCGACGACCGCTTCGTCAGCGGGCTCGCCGGCGAGGCAGAGGTCAGCGAGCCCAACGGCGCGAGCGTGCGCGCAGTATTGGTAGAACGCGCCCCGGGTCGCTACGAAGCCACGGTGCCTCTAGCTCGGCCAGGCCCGCGAATTCTGCGCACGGTCCTGCGCCGCGACGGTATCGAGGTTTCGCGTTCGCTGCGGGCGTTGACCTTGCCCGCGTCGCGCGAGCGCCTCGCAAACACCCCCGACGAAAACCTGCTCGCCTCGCTGCGCCAAGGTGGCAACGGTCGGCTCGCGCCCGCACCGTCCGACGTGTTCGCAACTCGCGCCAGCCGCCCGCAGGATCCGAGATATCGGCGCGCCCTGTGGCCTGCTCTGTTGTGGGCCGCGCTTGCTCTCCTCTTGCTCGACCTCGTCGCACGTCGTGCTCCCGTCGCTACGCCACGCAAGCTCCGCGCGAAAGCCGCCTGATGCCTCGTCCTTTTCAGTTGAGGCTGTACGGCAGCGCGAGCGAGAACGGCGAGATCAACGCGTCGAAGCGGTCGCCGTTGTCACGCCGCATCTGATACGCACCGTGCATGGAGCCATGCGGCGTCGTGAGCATGCACCAGCTCGTGTATTCGAACGCCTGTCCCGGTGCGAGGGTCGGCTGCGCGCCGATGACGCCCTCTCCGCGCACCTCCTGCTCGATACCGTCACCGTCGGTGATAACCCAGTGACGCGAGCGCAGCTGCGCGGTGCTCTCGCCTTCGTTGATGATCTGCACCGTATAGGCGAACGCGTACTGATCATCCGATGGAGCCGAGCGCTCCATTAGATAGCGGCACTGCACGTTCACGCGGATGCCCTGGGTGACGGTCGACGACATGGTGTGCGGACCATGGTCCAAATCCGCTGCGACGGCAAGCGTGGGCTACTGCTCGAGCGCTCGGGTGGCCGTGATTGGAGTACACTCCGACACCCATGCGCACATCCAACCGAATTGTCCTGTCCCTCACGCTCGGCTGTTCCTTTACGGGGCTTGCCAGCTCGGTGGGCGCCGAGCCCCTGACCGTCTCCCCCGCTGAGCGCGAGAAGATGACGGTCTGCACCGATGGGAAGTCCCACTACGTCGCCATCGCTCCGCACGAGCGGCTGATCAGCCAGCTGTTCACGGGAGACGGCAAGAGCATGACGCAAGTCGGTGTCGAACCTTCGGGCATGCTCTCAGGCACCAATTTTCTCGAGCCCCGCTTCCCGGCGCCCACCCACAATCCGGACTTTCGCGGTCACGACATGCGCGTCTACTCCTCCGTCGAGTACGACGCCGACAAAAAGTCCTGCGTCCTTTACTGCGGAGAGCGCAAGACAGAGCTCACCATTGTGCCGAAGGCCGATGCCAAGAAGCTGATGACCGATGCCACTTTCAAGCCGAACCCGAGGGCCTACGAGCCGTACGCCCTCGCTCGCGACGACCGCGGCACGTATTACTACGTCGACAAGGGCGCTCGTGACGACAACAAGGCCAGCTTTCGCATCTTCGTAGGCAAGAAGGGGGCTCTCAAGCAGCAGAAGATGAAGGACGTCGCCTCCGACTCCGAAGGCGAAGTGTTCTCGACGACGACGGGCGACCTGCGTTTCATCACGTCGAAGGAGAGGGGCCAGTACACATGGGTCGCCGGCAAGCGTGAGAACAAGCTCATCGCGCTTCCCCCCCGCGAGAACCTGACGCTCATCTACACCACGCTCGGCGTGTACCAGGGCGAGCGCATGGGCAATCCCTGCGACGACCTGTAGCGGCTGAGGCGGTCTGCGCTACCCAGGGTGCTCCGTCAGGGGCGGCTCTAGCACCATCGCACCCTGCGCCTTCTTCTTCTGGAACGACAACATCACCCGCGTCGCTGGCTCGCCGGCCCGCGGGTGAATTGCTCTCAGGCGTCTGGCCGCTAGTCCGACGGCAGTCAGCGCCGAGAGGAGCTCGCTCAAGCGCGCCGCCGGATAGATGACGGCGCCCATGCCCTCGGGGCGCAACATCCGCTTCATCTCCTGGCACAGGCGGTGGAGTGGCAAGCGCAGCTCGTGGCGCGCGATCGCCGACTCTTCATCCGGGCTGGTCGCGCCGCGACCGATCGCCCCGTAGGGCGGGTTGCTCACCACCCAATCGAAGCGTCCACCGGAGACCCGCTTCGCTTGCTTCGGATCCGCGACGTCGAGCTCGACGATCGTGGTGCGATCTTCCATGCCATTGGCCACGGCATTGCGACGCGCGAGCTCGGCCAACCGCGGTTGGAGCTCCACCGCCGTGAGCCGTGCCGTCGGGAGGCGGCGCAGCAAGGCAAGGCCGAGCACACCACACCCCGCACCTAGATCGACGAGCTGCAGCGGCCCCCGTTGCGCCTTCGCGGTCTCGACGACGAAGTCGACCAACAACAGGGGATCGACCGTGTAGCGATAGCCGCGCAGGGGCTGGAGCAGGTGCAGCTGTCCGCGCAGAGCCGCGTCCCGCGTCAATGCACCGAGCGCCAGATCTTCGACGACATCGTCGCGACGCTTCGGGCTCAGACCGACTCCTCTGTAGAGATGGGATTGATCACCAGCCCAGACGCCAGCTTCGGATAGAAGAACGTGGACTTCTGCGGCATCACCTCGCCAGCATCGGACACTGCCTTCACCTGCGCGACGGGCGTCGGGTTCATGAGGAAGACCGCTTGCACGCCAGGCTCTCCAGCCGCCGCGAGCGCCGCCTTCGTGTCCTTGATGTAGCGAAGATTGGTCTGACTCTCTTGCGCCGCACGATCAATCCCGAGGATCTCCTCGATCACCACCGCGTGCAGGATGCTCACGTCGAGCTCGCGCAGCACGGGCGGCCCCGATAGTGCGGCGATGCGCGACAGCGGTGCATCCTTGCGCAGGGTCAGGTAGTACACGCGCCCGTCGGAGAGGAGGCCGAACGTGGGTCCACGCCTGCCGAGCGCAGCGAGCTTCGCGCGCACCTCGGGTGCGTCGGCCACCGGCGCCGACTCCACGTCGAAGAACGCCTTCGCCTTGTCGAGCAACGCATCGCGATCGAAGCGCGGAAGCCCATGCAGGACGCGGTGGGTGGGAAACACCAGCAAGCTCGGGTCGTCCATGTTGCTGAGGAAGATCGTGCCGAACTCGATCGAGGAGCGCGGCGGGCCGCCCGGCTTGCGAGCGCGAAGCTCGTCGCGCAGCGCCAACATCGTCTCGTACCGATGGTGCCCGTCGGCGATGTAGATTTTCTTGTCGGCCAGCAGCCTCACGATTGCTTGCTGCGTGGGGACGTCGGTGACGCGCCACAGACGCTGCTCCACCCCATCCGAGGTCTTGCCCTCGAGCGTCGGTGACTGGCGCTCCGCTGCCGCGAACAGCTCATCGGTGACGCGCGCCGGATCGGAGTAGAGGCCGAACACCTGCGACAGGTGCGCCATGCATGCGCGCTTGAGCAGGAGGCGATCGGCCTTCGGTCCGGCGAGCGTGCGCTCGTGCCGGAGGATCACGCCCTCGTCGAAGCGGTGCAGGCGGATGAGACAGATGAATCCTCGGCGGGTCGCCGACTGGCCTTCGAGCGTGAACATCTGATGATAGCGATAGAGCGCGGGTTGATCGTCACGGCGCAGCGTGCCGTCCGCGAGCCACGCCTCGAGCGTCTCGGCGGCCACCTGATACTTGCCGTCACCGTCGCCGTCGGTCCGGTCCTTCGGAAGGATGAGGCGCACGCTGTTGTGCGGATCGAGCGCTGCCAGACGCGCACGTTCGTCCTCGGAGATGACGTCGTACGGCGGCGCCAGCACGCGCTCGGGCACGACGCGCCTAGGGTCGTACAAGATTCCACGGAACGCTGCGATCTCGGCCATCCCTTCATTCACCTTTCATTTGCGCAGGCCGATGTCGCGACGAACCTGCGCACCTTCGAGCTCGATGACGTCCACCGCCGCGTAGGCGCGTTGGCGCGCCTCGTGGACATCGGCACCCAGCGCCGTCACCGCGAGCACGCGACCTCCGGCGGTCATGACGCGATCACCGTCGAAGCGCGTGCCGGCGTGGAAGACGGTCACGCCGGGCATCGCGTCGGCCCGGTCGAGTCCGTCGATCCTCACCGGCGGCTGCAGCGCACCTGGATAACCCGCCTGCGCGATCACGACCGTGGTCGACACGGTCGACGAAAACTGCAAGGGCTTCGGCGCGAGCCCATGGGCAACCGAGTCGAGGGCCGCCAGCAGATCGCCACGCGCGCCGTGCTCCAGCCGCACCAAGATCGCCTCGGTCTCCGGGTCGCCGAAGCGACAGTTGAACTCGAGCGCCTTCGGCCCGGCCTCGGTGAGCATGAGCCCGGCGAACAGGAGCCCACGGAACGGGCGCCCTTCGGCGCACATCGCGCGCGCGGTGGGACGCACCACTTCCTCCAGCGCGCGTCGAGCCGAAACGTCGTCGAGCACCGGCGTGGGACATACCACGCCCATGCCGCCGGTCATCGGGCCTTCGTCGCCCGCGAGCAGCGTCTTGTGATCTTCCGCGCCCGGCAACGCCACCACTTCTTCGTCGACGACGAACGCCATCAGCGAAGCCTCGCGACCGACGAGGAACTCTTCGATGAGGACGTGACGCGTCCCACCTGCCGACAGCATCTCCTTCGCCGCGCGCTTTGCTTCTTTGCGCCCATCGCAGATGCGTACGCCTTTTCCACCGGCAAGACCATCGTCCTTCACCACGACGCGCGAGCCTTCGACGAAGTGGCTATCGATGAACAGCTCCGCCTCCGGCACCATCGAGAACGACCCGAACACGGCCGTGGGAATACCGTGCCGGTGCAGGAGGCTCTTGCAGAAGACCTTCGAGCCCTCGATCTCGGCAGCGGCGCGGCTGCAACCGAACACGGAGATGCCGTCACCGGTGAGCAGGTCGGCGAGCCCGGCGCACAGCGGCGCCTCGGGGCCCACCACCACGAGGTCTACCTCTTCACGTCGCGCTGCCTCGGCTATCTTGCGTGGCTCGTCGACGGAGATCGCGATGGTGCGTGCGAGCTTCGCCGTGCCGGCATTCCCGGGCGCAATGAGCAACTCGGGTTTGGCGGGTGAACGCGCGAGGGCCCATGCGAGCGCGTGCTCGCGGCCACCTCCCCCAACGATGAGCACGTGTGGTGCGCCCGGCGACATGGCTTAGTGACGGAAGTGACGCATCTTGGTGAACACCATCGCGATGCCGTGCGCATCGGCCGCTGCGATCACCTCGGCATCACGCATCGAGCCGCCCGGTTGGATGACCGCCGTGATCCCGGCCTGCGCCGCGAGCTCGAGCCCATCCGCGAATGGGAAGAACGCATCCGAGGCGAGCACGGTTCCTTTCACCGGAAGCTGCGCCTTGTCCCGCGCGAGCTTCACCGAGTCGACGCGCGACATTTGTCCCGCCCCCACACCGACGGTGCGAGCACCATCGCCTACCAGCGACGCGAGCACGATGGCATTGGACTTCACGTGCTTGCTCACCCGCCACGCGAAGTCGAGCCCACGGAGCTCCTCGGGCGTTGGTGCGCGCTTGGTCACGACCTGCGCATCAGCAGCAGCCACCACTTTGTCGTCGCGGCTCTGCACCAAGAGGCCACCATGCACGGAACGCAGGACGTAGCCTGGCCGTCCCTGGATCGGCGTCTGGTACGCGAGCAACCGCAACGCCGTCTTCTTGCCGAGCGCGGCACGCGCACCATCGGTGAAGCCCGGCGCGATGATGCATTCGAGGAACGTCTCCGCCAGGAGCTGGCCCAGCTGGTCGTCGACGATGCGGTTGGTGGCCACGATCCCGCCGAACGCGCTCACCGGGTCACACTCGCGCGCGAGCTTGTACGCTGCGGCCACGCCCTCGTCGGACTCGGCGACCCCGGACGGATTCGTGTGCTTGATGATCGCCACCGCGGGCCGACCGAACTCCGACACGAGCTGCAGCGCGGCGTCGAGATCGACGATGTTGTTGAACGAGAGCTCTTTACCCTGCAGCACCTCGGCGCCTGCCACCGACGGACCTTCTGGCTTGGTCTCGTCGACGTAGAACGCGGCCTGCTGGTGGGGATTCTCGCCGTAGCGCAACACCCGCGCGTCGCCGAACTGCAGCGTCAGCTTCTCGGGGAAGGGGCCCACTTGCACCGGCCCCTCGGCCGGCGTCCCCGGCAGCGCGGTCAGAAAGTTCGCGATCGCGCCGTCGTACGACGCCGTGTACGCGAACGCCTTGCGGGCGAGCTGGAACCGGGTCTCACGCGAGATGCCACCATTCGCGTCGAGCTCGGCGATGACGGCCGGATAATCATCCGGGTCCACCACCACCGTCACACGCTCGTGGTTCTTTGCAGCCGATCGGATCATGGCCGGCCCACCGATGTCGATGTTCTCGATCGCCTCTTCGAAGCTCACGTCCGGACGCGCGATGGTCTCGCGGAACGGATAGAGGTTCACCACCAGCAGATCGATGGGCTCGATGTGGTGCGCGGCCATCTCCCGTCGGTGCTCGTCGGTAGCGCGGCCGAGGAGGCCTCCGTGGATCTTCGGGTGTAGCGTCTTCACCCGGCCATCCAAGATCTCGGGCGCGCCGGTGTGATCGGCCACCTCGGTGACCCGTGCGCCGGCCTCCGCCAGCTTCCGAGCCGTGCCGCCCGTCGAGAGCACCTGAACGTCGTGGCGTTGCAGCCCGCGAGCTAGGTCTTCCACGCCGCGTTTGTCCCACACGCTCACGAGCGCGCGCCTAATCGCCACAGAGTCGGGCACCAAGTCCGGAACCAATGAAGGAGAGTCGGCTGACATAGGGGCTGGGATGGTCGCAGGGCGCCTTCCCTGTGACAAGCCCACAGAGCACGGGCGCCGTCGCACCCTGCGTCACGAGGCCGATCTTCAACGCCATGCAGGGCGACGTGAGACGTTCCACGGAATACCCAACGTCGCGGCGCGACGGGGAAGCTGCGCGCGCGACCGCCGAGATGTAACCGAGTCTACGAACTAGAGAGGCGCGCGGTGGGCGGGAACGGTACAAGAAAACACATGGAGTGGGCTTGTGTATCCTCATCGCGGTCCAAGATGCAGTTCATGTGTTGCCAGCACTCGCTGGTACGCTGGACCCATATCTGATAAATTATCAGATATGGACACGAACATCACCACACTCCTCCGTGATTTCCCGAGGATTCGCCGGGCGGCGGTCGCGGGTGAGCGCATCGTGGTTCGGACCCGCGAAGGCAACCTGATCCTCACCGCTGAAAAAGCGTCGGGGCGTGCCTTGGTCGGATGTCTCAAGGGTCGTGGAGTGGACCATGGGATCGATCCCTCCGCTCACACGCTGCCACTGTCGGAATGGCGCACGGCATCCGAGAGGTGAAGTATCTCCTTGATACCCACGCGGCGTTCTGGTTGGCGATAGACAGTCCCAAGTTGGGAAAGCGCGCTCGTCGGCGGTTGCTTGCTGCACATGAGGGCACGGTTGCGATCAGCGATATGAGCCTTTTCGAGCTGGCTATGCTCGATCGGCGCGGGACCATCGAGCTCAAGCCATCGGCGAGCAAGTTTCTCAAGGAACTCGGCGCGCGGATTGTCGTACTCCCGATCGACGTGGACATCGCAATCGATGCAGCCCACGTGGCACTACCTCACGGCGATCCGTTTGACCGGCTCATCGTGGCGACGGCGCGCCGTCATCGCCTCACACTGGTCACCAAGGATGGTCATATCGAGGACGCAGGCGTCACACCGACCTTGTGGTGACGTGGCATGCCCACCTCATCGAGGACGCACCACACGACGGGTACGGGACACCGGCTCGACCAAGGGTGGCGGCGGCAAGAACATGCTCGGGGTGCGGACGGCGCCTTCGACGGCTTCAGCGGTCAGCTTGTAGGATGAACAAACTGCCTTTCATAGTCGAGGGCAAGGCGTTTGAGACGAGCGATGGGGAACGCCGAGGCCCTCGGCGCTTCGCATTGCCGCAGCACG
>JAYUBF010000200.1:0-5130 GCA_043741435.1 Myxococcales bacterium | reverse complement strand
GAAGGGGTCACAACCTCCAATCCCGACGAGCCGTATGTGACCAGCACAAGTACGGTTCTGTGAGAGGCGCCCTCGGCAACGAGGGCGCCTACTCGATGTGTAGCTCCACACGGTGCCTTGCTGGCCAACGGTAAACAGCGACTTCGTCGGCGGCCCTTCCATCACGCCATTGATCGACAATAGATTTGGCTTCGTCGCCGGCTTCATCGAGGCATCGATCGCGAACGGGCCGTTGCTCTTCGACTTGTAGAGCATCGCGCCATCGCCCGCGGCCATGACGATGCCGCTGCCGTTGTTCCATGCTGACCAGAAATTGCCGGTGATGCTCGGCACGGAGACATCGGCCCAGGGCCTCGCCATGTCGGGCATCGGCCCACCCGCGTCCCCGGAAAGATCGCCGGACAGGTCCTTGCGATTCCCGCCGTCACGACCGGGGATGACCGAATCGACGTCGGCGCTGCAGGCGACGACGGTGATGCACGCGACACAGAGGACACCCAACAGGGAAGCGACGGCAGACGAGCGCATGGATGGAGACAGGATAGCAGCAAGGCCGGCCTGGACGGGAAGGGCGCCACCCCCTATAGAGGGGGCCCGTGCGCGTCCAGACGTTCCAACCTCTAGTCAATCCGCTTGGCCAATCGCCTAGCGTGGGGTCCTCGGCGCATCGGGTGTACGAGCTCGTCGAGGGAGACTCGATCCGGGAGACCGTCGACACGCTGTTGCGCGAAGCGGGTGCCACCCGCGCGGAAATCGAAGCGCACGGGCGCGTCGATGCGCTGCGCTTGCGCGGTGCTGCGTCTGCGCTCGGTGGCGAGATCGACTTGATGTCGTTGCGAGGCGTCTTCACGCCGACCGGTGGTGAGCTGCGCTTCATCGGTGTGGATGCGAACGGCACGGTGAAGGCCGGGGTCCTCGACGACGCGCGCGCCGTCGAGCTCGAGCTGCAGCTGCGTTTGTTCGTCGGCACGGTCGTGGAAGCGCCGACGCCTGCTCCGGCGCCGACGAGCTGGGCCAATGTCGCAGCCGCGTCGGCCCTGGCACAGGCCGCCGATGAAAATCCGCCCATGGAGCAGCCGTCTCCCCGCCTCGGCGATCGCGTGGTGCACGCGACCTTCGGCGAGTGTGTCGTCGAGAAGATGGAGGAAGGCGACGACTTCATCTTCGTTCGCAGCAAGACCCAGAGGCTGTTGCGCCTCTCACTCGACATCTTGAAGCTCGAGCTCCTCGACGAACCCGGCGGTCGCGAGGGACGCCGACGCTTCGCAGCGCGGGTGACGAAGCCCACCAAAGGAAGGCCTGGATCCTGATGCGCGCGTGGCTGAATGCAATCACCGACGTGATCGCTACGCTGGCGATGGCCGCTTGGGTCGGAGGCCATGCTGCGCTCGGTGCGTTCGCCGCGCGCATCGCGTTTCAGGAGCTCGCCCGCCCCGAGGCTGCGCGCACCATGACGCGCGTGTTTCACGAGTTCGACTACGCGGTGCTCGTGTGCGTGGCGTTGCTCGCGTGCTCGGCGCTGATCGGCGTGCTCGTCCGTCCGTCCAGCACACGTTCACAAATCCGCTTGGGGCTGGAGCTCGGGCTGTGCGCGCTCGGGATCTTCGAAGTCTTTCATGTCCACGCGCAAATCGAAGCGATGTTCGCCGCAGGCCGGACCTTGGAGCCGGTGTTCCAGGTCTTCCATCGCCTGTCCGAACGCTGCTCTCACGCAGAGTTACTGCTGTTCACGGCGTGCCTGACATTGCGGGCTTGGCCGTCTGGCGTACGCGCACGCTAACGCTTTGCGTTATCCGACCGAGGGTGGTAGAGAGCGCGCGCCATGAGCATTCGACCAGACGTCCGCAACATCGCCATCATCGCCCACGTCGACCACGGGAAAACCACCCTCGTCGACGGCCTCCTTTCGCAGGCCGGTGCTTTCCGTCGCGGCGAGGTCGTGCAGGAATGCGCGCTCGACTCGAACCCCCTCGAGCGCGAGCGTGGCATCACCATCCTCTCGAAGACCACGGCGATCACCTGGAAGGGCGTCCGCATCAACATCGTGGACACGCCGGGACACGCCGACTTCGGCGGTGAGGTGGAGCGCGTGCTCCGCATGGTCGACTGCGTGTGCCTGCTCGTCGACGCCTTCGAAGGCCCGATGCCGCAGACGCGCTTCGTCACGAAGAAGGCACTGGCGCTGGGCCTGCGTCCCATCGTCGTCGTGAACAAGATCGATCGCGAAGGTTGCGACATCGACGGCACGGTCAACGACGTCTTCGATCTGTTCGTCAACCTCGGCGCCACCGACGCGCAGCTCGACTTCCCCGTCATCTACGCGTCGGGTCGCAACGGCTACGCCGTGCGCAGCCCGAAGGACGCGCCGACCGAGGGCCTCACGCCGCTCCTCGACATGATCCTCGAAAAGGTTCCCGGCCCCGAGGCCAACCTGGATGCACCGCTGTGCATGCAGGTCGCCACGCTCGACTACGACGACTTCCTCGGCTACGTCGCCGTCGGTCGGATCATCGACGGTCACATCAAGGTCGGCGACCGCGTGCTGCTCGCGCACCGCGACGGCAAGATGGAGCAGTTCCGCACGCAGAAGGTCCTCGCGTCGCAAGGCCTCAAGCGCTTCGAGATCGCCGAAGGTACCGCGGGCGACATCGTCGCTGTCACGGGCATGAGCGAGCTCAACGTCGGCGAAACCATCACGTCGATCGAGTCGCCGCGCATCCTCGAGCCCGTCGCCATCGACGAGCCGACGATCTCGATGCAGTTCATCGCCAACAACGGTCCGTTCGTCGGCCAAGAAGGCAAGTACGTCACCACGCGCAACCTGCGCGAGCGCCTGATGAAGGAGCTGAAGAGCAACGTCGCCCTGCGAGTCGCTGCCACTGACTCGGCCGATACCTTCGTGGTGTCCGGTCGCGGCGAGCTCCACCTCTCGGTCCTCATCGAGACCATGCGCCGTGAAGGCTTCGAGCTGTGCGTGTCGCAGCCCGAGGTCATCTATCGCGAGATCGATGGCAAGAAGGTCGAGCCCTACGAGGACGTGCAGATCGACGTCGACGAGCAATACTCGGGTGCCGTCATCGAGAAGCTCGGCTCGCGCGGGGGTCGTATGACCGACATGGCGCAGTCCGGTGGCGGACGCGTGCGCGTCGAGTACGTGGTCCCCACGCGCGGCCTCATCGGCTATCGATCGGAGTTCCTCACCGCCACGCGCGGCACCGGCATCCTCAACAGCACGTTCCGCGAGTACGGTCCATTCGCCGGAGCGATGAAGCAGCGGCTACAGGGCGTGCTCATCGCCAACGAGAACGGCGAGACCAACGCGTACGGCATGTTCTCACTGCAGGATCGCGGCGCGCTGTTCCTGCCGCCGCAGATCAACGTGTACGCGGGGCAGATCGTCGGCGAGCACTCGCGCGAGAACGATCTCGTCATCAACCCGTGCAAGAAGAAGGCGCTCAACAACATCCGCACCACGGCTGCCGACGAAAAGTTGGTGCTGGTGCCGCCGCGCCTCATGTCGCTCGAAGAAGCCCTCGAGTTCATCAACCCCGACGAGCTCGTGGAAGTGACGCCGAAGGCCATCCGCCTCCGCAAGCGCATCCTCGATCACAACCTGCGCAAGGCGAACGAGAAGAAGACCGGCACCGGCCAGTACTCCGGCGTCGAGGCGTAAGCACGCCCGTCGCTGGAGTCGGCAGTCTCCATCCGCTCGGGTGGGGAGACACGGTCGACCTTGTTTGTTCCGTTCCACGATCGTGCTCGTGCTCTTGGGCTCGCTGGCCGGTTGCGCCGCGCCGCCCGAGCCGGCCGCGGATAGCGAGACCAGCAGCGAGGTCACGAACGGCCGGATCGAGACCGGCAGATCCAACGTGCCGCGGTTGAGCATGGAGACCACGCTCGGCAGGTCCGGCTGCACCGCCACTCTCATCGGCACGCACACGTTGCTCACCGCGGCGCACTGCGTGGCGAAGGTCAACGGCTCGCTGACGGCGACGTTCCCGAAGACCGGTGACGTCGTCTACGGAAAGCGCGCTGAGATGCACGGCTCCTACGATCCTTCCCAGGACACCGAAGCGAACTCGCCGTTCGACGTTGCCGTCGTCGAGCTCGAGCGAGACGTCGCGCTCGAGCCCGCGCGGATCGCCACCGTCGCGCCGGTCGAAGGGCAGAACGTGACCTTGGTCGGCTATGGGATCACGAGCCGCGCCGCAGACGACTTCGGCACGCTCCACAGCGGCAGCAACACGATCGAGAACGTCGCCGCGTACACCTACGAGATCAAGGGCGCGTCCGACAGTGACGCCAACGTTTGTGGCGGTGACTCCGGCGGTCCCGACTTCTCCACCGGCGGAGGCATCGACTACATCGTGGGTGTTCACTCGCGCGCGAACTGCGATGCCATGCTCTGGGGCTACGATCTCGCGGGCGCGCTCACCACGTGCGCCGATAGCGCGTTGTCGTTCATCACCACCGCCGCGAGCGGCAATCTCTACGCGGGCGATGGCGCTTACGAGAAGAACCCACCGGTCGTGACCATCGACGCGCCGGCAAAGGTCGTCAGCGCCGACACGGCGTTCGACGTCACGATCCACGCCACCGACGAGCTCCGCGTCGTCAGCGTGCGCCTCCTCGTCGACGGCGAGGAGCTCTACTCGGGTGGACGCGACGAGCGCACCTTCGACATCACGCTCACGCTCACGCTCACGCTCACGCGCGGCGCGCATCAGCTCAAGGCCGAAGCCACCGACGGCGCGGGCAATCGCACCGTCGCCCAGGCCACCACCGCCGTCGGCAACGCCGATGCCACCGTGCCCGACATGAGCAACAACGGGGAGGGGGCGAACCCCGACGACGACATGGCGCATGGCAGTGTGCCGGGCGCGAGCCCCGCGTCCGGTTGTACCTACACGGATCGAAGCACGCCAGCCCGCTCGCTCCTTGCGCTTGCGCTGATCGCTCTGGCGCTCGCGATGATGTGCACGCGACGACGGCGGACCCGCTAGCAACAATGCCGATCACTTAAGTCCAAGTGATGTAACTTCTCAAAAAGTGCCGGCGGCTCTCAATCGAGTCGCTGAATTCGTGCAGTATTGGGCGATTTGACGATGTGGCTGCCTTGGCTGCCGTCAC
>JAYUBF010000199.1:0-15753 GCA_043741435.1 Myxococcales bacterium | reverse complement strand
TGAATCTGCGACGTGCCTTCGTAGATCTGCAGCAGCTTCGCGTCGCGCATGAGCTTCTCGACGGGATATTCCTTGGTGTAGCCGTAGCCGCCGAAGATCTGCACGGCATCGGTGGAAGCGCGCATCGCCGCGTCGGCACCGTAGGCCTTTGCGCACGCCGAGACGATGGAGTCGATCTTGCCGGAGTCCACCATCCACGCGGCCTTCTGATAGAGGAGCCGGGTGGCCTCGTAGGAGATGGCCATGTCCGCGAGCATGAACTGCACGGCCTGGTGCTGAGCGATCGGCACGCCGAACGTCTTGCGCTCGAGCGAATACGCGCGGCTCTCTTCGAGGGAGCGGCGGATGATGCCGGCCGCGCCTGCCGCGATCCACGGGCGCGAGCGATCGAAGGTCTTCATCGCGACCTTGAAGCCCTGCCCTTCCTCACCGACGAGCGCTTCCTTCGGAAGGTGCACGTCTTCGTAGATGACGTCATTGGTCAGCGAGCAGCGTTGACCGAGCTTGTTTTCCTTCTTGCCGATCTTCACGCCCGGCGCATTCGCATCGACGACGAAGCAGCTGATGCCCTTGTGCTTGAGGCTCGGGTCCGACGTGGCGAAGGTGGTGAACCACGAGGCGACCCCGCCGTTCGTGATCCAGCGCTTCTGGCCGTTCAGGACCCAGCCGTCCCCCTTCTTCTCCACCCGCGTACGCATGCCCGCCACGTCGGAGCCCGCGTCGGGCTCGGAGCAAGCGTAGGCAGCGAACAGCGGCGAGCCGTTCTTGCCGGCGGTGAGCGACGAGAGGTACTGCTGCTTCTGCGCCTCGGTGCCGGCGATGATGAGGGGCATCGCGCCGAGCAGGTTCGCGAGGATCGTGGTGTTGACGCCACAGCAGCCGTAGGAGATCTCCTCGAGGAGCAGCGCATGGTCGAGGCAGGAGAGGCCCAGACCACCGTAGGCCTCGGGGATCTCGGAATTCATCAGGCCGGTCTCGAAGGCCTTCTTGAGAATGGCGCTCGGGAACTCGCCGGTCTCGTCGAGATGACCTGCGACGGGGATGATCTCTTTTTTGGCGAAGTCGCGAGCAGTCTGAACGAGCGCTTGCTGCTCATTGGTGAGGGACAGGTCGAACATGGGCGTGCCTCCGGGCGCGAGAAAATAACGCAGGCCGCCCCAAATAGGCACGGAACCTGTCACACCTACATTGCCCTGGTCTGCGTTGGCGTCTGCCTTGGCGTTCGCTCCGACGCTCGCCGGGTGCTAAACTCATAATCCGTATTTCCGTCTATGAGTGCAGCCCAGCAACCCGTGCAGTTCGGCAACTTCCTGCTCGACCGCAAGATTGCGGACGGCGGGATGGCCGAGGTTTTCCTTGCCCGCCAGCGCGGGCTCGGCGGGTTCGAGAAGCAAGTGGTGGTGAAGCGCATCCTGCCCGCTCTCTCCACGCACGCGGACTTCGTGCAGATGTTCCTCAACGAGGCGCGCCTCGCAGCGCAGCTCAACCACAGCAACGTGGTGCATGTGTTCGAGGCCGGCGAGATCGATGGCCGCTACTACATGTCGATGGAGTACATCGACGGTGCGAACCTTCGCTTGTTTTACGACGAGGCCGAGCAACAGGGCACGCCGCTGCCGCCGGGGCTCGCTTGTCGAGTCATCGCCGACCTCCTTTCCGGTCTGCACTACGCCCACACCCGCACCGACGATCATGGCCGCCCGCTCGGAATCGTCCATCGCGATGTGTCGCCGCAAAACGTACTGGTGACGCGCAGTGGCTCGGTGAAGATCGTGGACTTCGGCATCGCCAAGGCCACGCGCATCGCGCAACAGCAGACGCAGGCCGGTCGCGTGAAGGGCAAGGTGGCCTATCTCTCGCCCGAGCAGGCCATGGGCCGCCCGCTCGATGCGCGCTCCGACGTGTTCGCGTGCGGGATCCTCTTGTGGGAGCTGGTCACCGGTCAGCGCCTGTTCGTCCGCAACAACGACATGGCCACCATCATGGCGATCACAGAGGACGACGTGCCGATGCCGAGCTCCATTCGGCGCGAGCTGCCCGAGGCGCTCGATCGCATCATCGCGCAGGCGATGGACCGCACACTGGTCGATCGTTACCCGAGCGCGCAGGCGATGCAGACGGATCTCGAGGGCATCATCCGCTCGCAAGGTTGGCCCGGAGATCGCCGCGCGCTCGAACGCCACATGCAATCGCGGCTCGACTCCACCACGCCGGTGTTCGCGCCGGCCGGGCTCGCGATCACGCCCCCTCCGGCGGTGCGGGTCCCGCCGGCAGGCGGGATGCACCCGAGCCTCAACGACGACTACAACGACGGCCCCACGGTGCTCGGCTCTCCCATGGACGTGATGGCCATGGTGACCGCGTCCCAAGCGCCCCCCTCGCAGCAACGGTCCACGCAGACCATCGAGTCTGCCGAGACGATGGTCGCGATCGGCGACGAGGACATCTCGCAGGTCACGAATGACCGCATGCGACGTTCTCCCATCGCGAACGACGAGGATCCGTCGCAGGTCACCGACCCGTCGCAGATCACGCATGAACGGCCACGCGCCCCGAATGGGATGCGCTCAGTTGGCGGAGCGCAGCCGTCGAGCAAGGCTGCGGCCACGCTCATCTCGACTGCAGTGAGTCCACCGCCGGTTGCCCAGTCGCTGTCGACGCCCGGCCCCGCCAACCCACAGGTCATCTACAGCGGTACGACGCGTCAATCGACCGCGTTCGATCCGCCCACCCAGTCGAGCGCCGGGCGTAGCGCGTGGAAACGTCTCTCCGTCGTGCTCACCGCCGCCATCTTCGTGAGCATCCTCGGGATCGTCGCGCTCGATTGGCGGCCGCGAGGCGGCACGACCACCGTCGCTGCGGGACCCGCAAAGCTCCTCGTGGAGGTGAGCGAGCCCGCGTGGGTGGAGATCGACGGCACGCGCACGCGCCTCGAAGGCAAGAGCGAGCTCGACCTGCCGCTGGGTCGTCAGATCAGGATCAGCGCCACGCCGATTCGGACGACGGGCTCGCCGATCACGCGGTCGATCGCACTGCCGCCGGCGCACGCCGGGGAGCGCATCCCCCTCAAGGTCAGCTTTCCACGATAGCGAGGGTTCTCTAGCCCGCGTCGCGGTTGCGCTCGCGTTCGCGTTCGGCCTTGCGTGCGGCCTTCGCTTCCTCGCGCGCTTGCTTGCCAGCTGCTTCGTCCCGCGCGGCGCGGCCGCCCAAGATGAAGCCGAGCACGATGCCGATCAACAAGATGCCGGGGATGTAAATGAAGTGTGCGGCGGTAGGCACGGTGTCTTTATACCGACTCGATATCGAGTCTAGCCTGCGCGATCGATCTTGGCGCGCAACGCGGTGACGTCCTCTTCGACACGGCGCGTGCGCGCGGCGACGCTGGCGACCCAGATCACCATCGCTCCGAGGATGAAGCCGTACGCGCCCGCGACGAGGCCGGTGGCGGGCAAGACCTCGCCGGGGCCGAGTGCCTCGCCCTCCTGCACCGGCACGAAGCCTTCCTTGTCGGGCGCCGCCGCAACGGACGGTGGCGCATGCGGAACGTCGGCAAACACGCGTGGCGCGCCGAGCAGCAGCAGCGCGAACGAGAGACAGGCAAGGGGCTTCATGCGGGTTCTCCGTCGAGGAGGCCGCGATCTTCGGCGGCGAGGTGCAAGGCATCGAGCGCAGCGCGTGCTCGTTCGAGGCCCAGGCGGGCGCCGAGAAGCACGAAGTAGAGAATGGTGAAAGTGGCGAGCGAGTAGAAGAACGCGGGCCGCATCGCCGGATCGAGCGTGGGCACCACGCTGGTCTTCGGATGAATGGTGCGCCAGATGCTGACGGACATGTAGATGAGCGGCACGTCGGCGGCGCCGAAGATGGCGAGGCCAGCTGCGATCTTCTTGCCGCCCGCGCCGCCGTAGCGACGGGCAAAGAGGTAGGCGATGAAGATCATCCACAGCAGCAGCGTGGAGGTGAGGCGCACGTCCCACTCCCACCAACGGCCCCACGCCTTGCGCGCCCACAGCGGCCCGGTGACCAGCACGCACAGCCCGAACAGCACGGTGAGCTCGGCAGCCGCGGCCGCCAGCCGCTCACCGCGCTCCGAGCCACGGAACAGGTAGGCGATGGCCCCGGCCGCGCACACGAACGCGGAGAGGAAGCAGACCCACGCGCACGGGACGTGGAAGTAGAAGATCTTCTGTACGAGGCCCATCGTGGGCTCCCGCGGTGCCGCGACGATGAGCCACGGCACGTACAGCAGACCGGCGATCGACACGGCCACCGCAGCCAGGTATTTCACGCTGAGCTTCATACGATCATCATCCTTCGCTCGCGGCGAGCGGCTCGAAGGTCCAGATACCAAGCGACACGAAGATCAGGTCGAACACGAAGAGGAAGCGCGTCCAGAACGCGGGCAGCGCTGGGTCTTCGCCCGAGAGCAGGCCCGCCGTCGCGCGTGCGCCGGCGATGAGCACCGGCACCACCAACGGATAGACGATGAGCGGCAACAGCAGATCGCGCGATCGGCTGCGCCCCAGCGACGCGGCGAACAAGCTGGCGATGGCTGAGAAGCCCACCACGCCGAGGGTGAGCAGCAAGGCCACGTGCCCCGCATGCGCGGATAGAGGCTGGCCGAACAAGAGTCCCACCCCGAAGGCGGCGACCACCACCACGAGCGACATCAGCAACACGAGCGACACCAGCTTGCCGAGATAGATGGCAGCGCGCGGCATCGGTGAGAGCAGCAACGCGCGGAACGTGTCGCCCTCGCGCTCGCGCTCGAAGGCGCGACCGATGCCCAAGGTGCCCGTGAGCGCGACCGTGACCCACAGCACGCCGGAGGCCACGTCGGGCCCTGGTCGCTCCCCGCCGAGAAACGCAAACGAGAACACCAGCAACACCACCGCCGCGAAGAACACGCTCGCGTAGACCAGCTCCTTGCGGCGCAGCTCCACGACGACGTCCTTCCACACCAGGCGCATCATCTGTGGAAGGAAGGTCATCCGGTCTCATTTCATCATCAGACCGCAACCGACGCCGCAAAAGGCTCATCGGCGAGGGCCTCGGCGTAGATGCGTTCGAGCGCGGCGTGTGGATCGTCGGCAGTGAGGGCCTCGTCGCGGGCGATCCGACCACGACGCAGCACGAGCGCGCGATCACACAGCGGTGCGATGGGGGCGAGCTCGTGAGACACGATGATCATGCTCGCACCGCGCGCCTTCTCCTCGGCGAGCAAGTCCGCGAGCAGCGCCACGCCCTGGCGGTCGAGGCCGGTGATCGGCTCGTCGAGCAGCAACAGCGACGGAGAATGCACCAGCGCGCGGGCCACGGCGAGGCGTTGCAACATGCCGCGCGAGTACGTGCGCGCCGGGCGATCGGCGGCAGCATCGAGCGCGACGCGCTTGATGAGCGCCGCCGCGCGTGCCGCGGGATCGGGTACGCCATAGACCCCACCGAAGAAGACCAGGTTTTCGCGTGCGCTGAGATCGCCGTAACAAAGGCTCTCGTGCGCCACGAGACCGATGGTGCCCCGAATAGTGGCGGTGGCGTCGGCGTTGGTGTCTCGACCCGCGAGCCTGAGCGTGCCGCGCTGAGGGCGTTCGAGCGTGGACAGGATGCGCAGCAGCGTTGACTTGCCAGCACCATTGGGCCCGAGCAGCGCGGCCGCCTGCCCGCGCACCAGCACGAGGTCGACTCCACGCAGCGCCGGCTGGCGACCGTACGCCTGGTACAACCCCTTCGCTTCGACGGCGAGCGGCAAGCTCACCCGACCCCCAGGTCGTCGAGGTCGCGATAGATGCCGGCCAGCTTGGAGGTGAGCTGCTCGCGTTGCTGCAGGGCCTTCTTGCTGGGCGCGGCGCCATCTTCGGCGAGCTCGTTCTCGACGTCGACGAGCTCGGCCAACGTTTGCCGTCGTGCGCGCTCGAGACGGGCGCGGCGCGTGCCGTCGCCCATCGCAGCGTAGACCCCGAACACCACAATGAGCAGGATGCTGACGATCGCGGCCAGCTGTCGGGGTAATGGATCCGCCTGTGGCAAGCCGGCGAAGTGCAGCTTCAGCTCGCCGCCCCGCTCGGTGCCGTCGCCGAGGTAGACAGTGAGCTTGCGACCTTGCATCTCGCGCGGCTCGCCCTTCAGATTTTGTCCCGACACCACGAAGCCTTCGAGCTGCTGCGTGACGAGGGCGATCCGCTGGAAAGCGATCGGCGTGGGCTGCACGAGCTCGAGGGTGTCTTCCTTGTACGAGAGCACGAAGCCCACGCGCACCTGCGTGTCGCCGGGCGGCAGCGGCCCCATCCACACCGCGTCGTGACCGTTGATGGTGAACGTGGGCAAGCCATCGGGCGCCTGCGGCGACAACGCATTGCGCGGCAGTGGAATGTGGAGGCCTTCGCGGCCGGGATCGAACGCGGCGTTGCTCGCGTTGTGGAGACGCCACATCTCGATGATCTGCAACGAGTCGTCGGTGACCTCTACGAGGAAGTGCGACCCCTCGGCGATGGAGATCTGCGCCGAGTCCTTGGTGGTCGCGCGCACCACGATCACCACCTTCGAGCCCGCATTTTCCTCGAGCTTGAACGGCTTCCCCGCGAAGCGCGTGCCGTCGCTGCCAACGACCTCCAGGAGGTAACCGGAGCTCGGCTTGCGATCCTGGCCTTCGAACTTCGCTTCGCCGGCAACATCCGTCTTGCCGTTGAGCTCCTCCACGGCTTTCTCACCCGCGCGCGCGTGCGCCACGTGTACTTGCAGCCCTTCGAGCGCCTGCCCTGCCGCGTCTTCGGCGCGCACCACGATCGTGCCCGCGGGCAGCGCCTTGTCGACGTGGCCCACCCCGTCGGGTGCACCCGCGCCGCTCAGCGGAAACACCAGCATCACGCGCGTGCCCATCTGCTCCTGCGGCTCGATCGGCTGTGAACGAAGCTCGGTGTCGCCGTCCTTCGCGCTCGCGATGAACGGGCCCACGCCAAGCAGCGAGAACGTCGCCCGGCCTTCCGCATCGGTGTTGGCCGTCTGCGACTTCCCGTCGGAAGAGGACAGCGAAACCTCGTGGCTCACCACGCGATTGGCGAGCTGTCCGCGAATGAGTCGCACCGTGATCGTGCCGGGCGGTACCTGCGGATCGGGGCGTGGGATACCCGACATCTTGCTCGGGTCCATCATCATGGGCTGCGCCGCAGCAACTGTGAAGAGAGAGAGCACGAGAGCGATTGCGAGCGCGCGCATCACGCGGTGCCCTCTTTGGCCGAAAGACGGGTCGCGCACTTTTTGCAAAAGATAGCGTCGGCATCGTTGCTGGTGCCGCAGGCCGGACAACCCGCATCCCTCACCTCCAGCGTGAGGACCTTCGGCACCGGCGTGGCGACGACTTCAGAGACGACGATTGGCTCGCCATCGGCGACGATCCGCTTCGCACCCCGTCGGACCTTGCTCACTTCTTCGCGCACCATGGCCTCGTAGTCGTTTCCCCCTCGATCGAGCTGGCGGATCACCCGGATCGCACGAGCTCGATAGTTGCCACCGATCTCCGCAAAATCGTGGTCGGAGACCTTTCGCATCTCGTGATCGAACTCGAGCTCCTTGATGGCCTTCAGCAGCGCAGCCTTCTCTCGCTCGAGCTCCTTGCGACGACGACCGGTGGCGATGGTCTTCTCGCCGGCCTGGGGCTCGGCGAACAGCGCGCGCACTGCGTTGTAGAGATGCCGCACCGACTCCGACAGCGTACCGCCAGCCAGAGCGAGGGCAACGGTCGATCCGGTGACACGGCCGGTGGTGATTGCAACGTAGCAACCCGCGCCGAGGGTCATGACCAAGAACGGCAGCGCGGCCACGATTGGACGTCGGCCGGTGAAGGCATCCCGCTCGAACGACCAGGCGACGAGCTCTGCGAGCGTGCGAACAGGGAGGCGCACGCTAGTCGAGTTCGTCGAGCTCGTCGGCGAGGCGCTCGTTCATCTCGCGATCCTCGCTGGCGACTTCAGGAGGCTCTGCCTGCTCCCGCCGCTTGACCGACGTGCGTGACCAGCGACGCGCCATCACCACCAGCGCACCGACGCCGGCCAGCGCGGCACCGAACGGCAGCACCCAGGCGAGGCGGTTGAACCCCTTGTCGAGCGGCACCACCAGTGCCGACTGGCCAGGGTAGGTGGCGAGCTCGTAGTCGATGACGCCGTCGTCGGTCTTGCCCTGATCGATGAGGCTTTGCACCTTGCGCCGCATGTCGGCCGCCGTCCCGCACGCGCAATCGGCGAGCACCTGCCGCCCACACGTTCCGCACTGACACACGATCTTCTTGAACAGCTCGCGCTCGCGATCACTGCGTGCGACGGCGGGGTCCATGGCCTTGGCCATGGGCTGCTCGGCGTTCTGCGCGAACGCGAGGCCCGGCAAGAGCAGCAGCAGCACGACGATCGTCTTGCTCGCTTCCTTCGGGACGTTGCGTGCGGCGATGGCGTACGCGCGATCGGGTGCGTACGCGATGGCAGTGCCGGCCGCGAGCAGCAGGAAGCCCAGCCAGATCCAGTTCACCAGCGGGTTGATGACGACCTTGATGTTCGCGAGCTCCTGCGGCTCGAGCTCGTAGCCGTTGAGGACGACGTAGAGATCGGCGGCGAGCGTCTTCTTGATGTCGACCTCGGTGGTCGGTGGCTCGTCTTCGTGGTGGCGGAAGGCCCACTTCGCCGGATGCATGGTGGCGTAGGTGGTCTTGCCGTTCGAGACGGTGAGCGTGGCGGTGGTCATCACCTTTTGCGAATCGGCGGTCTGCGAGATGCCGTCGAAGCGAACCGTGTACGGCCCGACGGCGACGGACTTGCCCTTCTCGAGCGTGGCCTCGGCCTCGCGCTTGTACGTGCCGCCGGCGAAGCCCACGAACATGAGCACCACGGCCATGTGGACCAAGTAGCCGCCGTAGCGACGCTTGCCACGGGCGACGAGACCAATCATCGAGGTGAAGAAGTCGAGCTTGGTGTGGCTCTGCCGCACGCGCGTGCCACGCACGAACTCTTGCGTGATCGTGGCGGTGACGAACGCGCAGAGGCTGAAGCAGATGATGTCCACCGACGGCACGAGCACGTACAAGACGAGCTCTTTGGCGTTCGCGAAGCCCACGTGTGCTCGCAGCGCGAGCACCAGCTTGAGGAGCGCGTAGGTGACGGAGGCGCTGCCGATGGGGATGGTGAACTGCTCGCGCAAGTTCTCGGGCGAGGCCTTGCGCCAGGCGATGAGGGGACCGACGCCGGTGAGGAACAGGAGCACGAGGCCGAGCGGCGTCATCCACTTGTTGAAGAACGGTGGGCCGACGGTGATGCGCTCCTTCGTCACCCACTCGGAGAACGTGGGAAACAGGGTGGCGGTGAGCACGAAGAAGGCCCCCGAGAGTAGCACCCAATTATTGAGAAGGAAGGCGAAGTCGCGCGACAGCCACGAGTCGAGCTCGTTGCGCGAGCGCAGGAGTGGGAGGCGGTAGATGACGAGCCCGAACGAGAAGACGAGCGTGACGGAAATGAAGGTGAGGAAGATGACGGCGAGGCGGTTGTCCTGACCGAAGGCGTGGACCGACTGCACGATGCCGGAGCGGGTCATGAACGTGCCGATCATCGTGAGAATGAAGGTCACGATGACGAGCGACACGTTCCACACCTTCATCATGCCGCGACGCTCCTGCACGATGATCGAATGGAGAAAGGCCGTGGCCGTGAACCACGGCAAGAGGCCCGCGTTCTCGACGGGATCCCAGCCCCAGTAGCCACCCCAGCCGAGCTCTTCGTACGCCCAGAGGCACCCGAGCACGAGGCCTTGCGAGAGGAAGTACCAGGAGACCAGCATCCAGCGACGCGTGGACGCGAGCCAGGAGTCGTCGAGGTTGCCGGTGATGAGCGCGGCGAGACCGAAGGCGAACGGCACCGTGGCCGACACGAAGCCGAGGTACAGCGACGGCGGATGCGTCGCCATGTACGGGTTCTGCAAGAGGGGATTCAGCCCCTTGCCCACGTGCGGCGCGTCGGTGAGGAACAGGTCGAACGGGCGCTTCTCGAAGATAATGATGAAGAGGAAGAACCCGACCACGGTGTAGAGCACCGCGGTGACGTAGGGCAAGAGCTCCTTGTGACGCTCGCGGTTCACGTACAACGCGAGCGACGAGAACAAGGACAGGAGCAACGCCCACCAGACGATGGAACCCTCGAGCCCGCCCCAGAACGAGGTGAGCTTGTAGATCCACGGCATCGACGCATCGGAGTGCTGCTGGACGTACTTCACGGAGTAGTCGTTCGACAGCAGCAGGAAGAACATCACCGCCGACGAGAACGAAAGGAGCGCGGTGGCCGCGTAGGAAGCAAGGAGGCCCGAGCGCTCGAGCCGCTTTTCACCGCGACGCGCGCCGGCGACCGACGCCATGACGGCATAGGCACAGGCCACCAGCGCGGTGAGGAGACCTACGTTGCCGGCGCTGGCGATCGGATTTTCGGTGAGCATGCGTTGCTATACCGGTCCCATGTTGAGTTGATCCGCTCTCGACCAGGCGGAGCCTGGCCTTCGCTCACTTCGCTGCGCGACACCCGGTGGAGTCAACATGGACCGAGTCATAGGCTCTTGTCGCCGTGCGTGCAGAGCGTGGCGGCCGGGCCCTCGGGACGTTGCGAGTACTTCGACGGGCACTTCGCGCTGATCTCGGAGGCCTGGAACTGATTGCCGTCGAGAGATCCCTTGCAGACGACCTCGGCGCGGTCCTTGAAGGTGTCGGGAACGGTTCCGGCGTATCGCACTTCCACGATTTCTCCGCAGTTCACCGCTTGGAACTTGTATTCGATCTGCTGCTTGCCCGCGTCCATCCGCTTGGCGATGGAGCCAGGGACCACGAAGCCGTGGATCTGCAGGTGCTTGCCCTTCCACGCGCCCGGGTTCCCGGTGACCTCGTCGATGTGCTTGTAGTACTCGAACGCCTCGCCGGAGCTCGAGTAGAAGAGGTACCCGATTCCACCGAGGACGATGGCCAGCGTGACCGCAGCGGGGAGGACCTTTTTGCCACGCGCAGGTGGTGAATGGGTATCAGGTTGGTTTGTGGGTGGAACGTCGGCCATGACCAACCTCTTGCGGGTGTGATTCGCGCTGAGAACGGGAACAAGCGAGACCCCGAAGACATGCCCGGAGCCGAACGCCTACTGTAACGTGCCCTTGCCGGTCCGTCGAGCCGCACCGCCGGCGAGTGTCAACGGCCGCACCGCCGGCGACGTTTTCCCGCTGTGAGCCGGGCGGTTGACGTTACAAGGCACACCTCGACATGAGCGACGTGCTGTTTTGGCACCGCCTGCAGTTTGCTTTCACCATCGCCTACCATATCTGTTCCCGCAGCTGACGATGGGGCTCGCCCTCCTCCTCGTGCTGATGAAGGGCTCTGCTTTGCGCTCGGGTGACCACGGCTGGGATCGCCTCGCCCGCTTCTGGGCCAAGATCTTCGGCGTCAACTTCGCGGTCGGCGTGGTGACCGGCATCCCGATGGAGCTGCAGTTCGGCACCAACTGGAGCCGGTTCACCAAGTTCGCCGGCGGCGTCATCGGCCAGACGCTGGCGATGGAGGGCCGCTTCGCGTTCTTCTTGGAGTCGAGCCTGCTCGCGCTCTTCCTCTATGGCGCGACCAAGCTCGGGCCGCGGAAGCACTTCCACGTCGCGCTGTTCTTGTTCCTCGGCACCTGGCTGTCCGGCTACTTCATCGTCACCACCAACGCATTCATGCAGCACCCGGTGGGCTATCAGGTCATCGAGGGTCGCCTCGCGATCGCCCAGCTCGGCACGTTCCTCCTCAACCCCTGGGCGCTCGTCGCGTATGCGCACACCATGATTGCGAGCGTCGTCACCGCGAGCTTCGTCGTCGCAGGGGTGAGCGCATTGTGGCTCTTGCGAGTCGTTCACCTCGATGGCGCGCGTCGCGGCCTGCGCCTCGCGATGCGCACGGGCCTCGTCGCTGCCGTCGCCGTCGCGTTCCCCACCGGCGATCTCCACGCGAAGATGGTGGCGCGCTATCAACCCGCCACGCTCGCCGCGATGGAAGGCCGCTTCGAGTCCGGCCCGATGGCCGACATCACGCTCATCGGGCAGCCGAACGTTGCCGAACGGCGACTCGACAATTCCATTCGCTTGCCCGGCGTCCTCTCGTTCCTCGCGTACGGCACCTTCCACGCCGACGTGCGCGGCCTCGCGTCTTTTCCGCCCGACGAGAGTGGCCGACCAACATCGAGCTCCTGTACTACGCGTTCCATGTGATGGCCGGCCTCGGCACGCTCTTCATCGCGCTCATGGGGCTCGCGAACCTATTTGCGTTCTTCGGCCGGCTCGAGCGCACGCCGTCGCTGTTGTGGGCCTTGCTGCTCGCGATGCCGCTGCCGTACATCGCGACCACTTGTGGTTGGATGACCGCCGAGCTCGGCAGACAACCCTGGGTGGTGCACGGTCTCTTGCGCACGGCCAACGCGACGAGCCCGCTCGTGCACTCGGGCACCACGTTGTTCACGCTCGTCGGCTTCGCCGGCATCTACCTCGTGGTCGGGATCTGCTTCCTCTATCTCGTGGGTCGCGAGATCGCGCACGGTCCAGAGGCAGCGTGATGCTCGCCACGATCTTCTACGCAGTGCTCGCCGTGATGCTCACCGCCTACGTGGTGCTGGACGGTTTCGACTTCGGCGCTGGCATCCTCCACCGCGCGCTCGCGCGCACCGACGACGAACGCCGCGCGGTGTACGCCGCAATCGGTCCCTTCTGGGACGGCAACGAGGTGTGGCTGCTGGCGTCGGGTGGCCTCACGTTCGCGATTTTCCCGTCGGTGCTGGGCAGCGCGCTCTCGGGCATGTACCTGGCGATCTTCTTGTTCGTGTGGCTGCTGCTGGGCCGCGGGCTCGCCATCGAGCTGCGTGCTCATCTGCACGACCCGATGTGGCGCAGCTTCTGGGACACGGTCTTCGTGCTCGCCAGTCTCGGGCTCGCGTTGCTGCTCGGGATTGCGGGCGGCAACCTCGTGCGCGGGTTCATGCTCGACGGCAACGGTGACTTCCAGCTCGCCCTCTTCGACGACTTCTCGCCCTTCAGCGCGAGTGGGCTCGTCGATGCCTTCACGCTCGCCGGCGGGCTCTACGCGATGGTGGCGCTCACGCTGCACGGCGCACGCTTCCTCGGTTGGAAGCAATCCGGCGCCTTCGGAGGGCGAGCCGACGTGTTCGCACGCAGGTTGGCACCGGCTGTCGGCATCGTATGGATCGGACTGCTGGCGCTCACCCATGCCGTGCGTCCGTCGCTGTTGAGCGCGCTGCCGGCGCATCCGATCGCGATCGTTGGCGTCGGCTTGGCGGTGGCCGGCCTCGTGCTCGCGGCCCGCGCGAAGGCGCTGCTCGGGTTCATCGGTTCGTCGCTGCACCTCGTCGGCGTGCTGGTGGCGACGGCGGCCTCGGCCTACCCCGCGCTCGTGTACGCGCGCAGCGGCGAGTCGCTGACCATCTACAACAGCGCAGCGCCCGCTTCGTCGCTGACGGCAGCCAGCACCTGGTACCCGTTCGGCCTCGTGCTCGCCACGCTGTATGCGGTAGCGCTTTTCCGGATGCACCGCGGCAAGATCGTGGTGGAGCCGGAGTCAGCCGCCAATGACGATCATGTGACGGCGCGGCCCACCGACGAGCGCATTCGCTGACATCGTGAAGACGTGGCCTGCGGTCTTGTGCAGGACCGCAGCGCGCACGGCAGCGCGCACGGCCTCTGACCCCGTCGCCAACGCCGTGCGCAGGTCGAGCGCGTCACCGTCGACGGGAGTGGGATCATCGATGCCGAGACACGTGTGCAACCGGCCGCGTGCCGACACGCGGATGCGATTGCACGACTCGCAGAAGCGCTCGGTGACGGCAGCGATGATCCCCAGCGTACGACCGGCGTACTCGCCCCCGACAATGCGCAGGTACCGCGCGGGCCCGACACCGGGGAGATCACTCTCGCAAGGCGCGAGCGCACCGAACGCATCGCGCAGGCACGTGCGAATTTCTTCAGCCGTCATCATGCGCTCCCGCGGCGACACGCGGCCCTCCGACATGGGCATGAGCTCGATGAAGCGCGGCACCAGGCCGTGCGACCAGGCGAGCTTGGCCAGCTGCGGCAGCTCGTCGTGGTTGAGCCCGTGCAGCGCCACCGTGTTGAGCTTGCCGTACGCGAAACCAGCACGCTGCATGGCGGTAAGGCCCTGCAACACATCGTCGAGGCGCGCGCGCGCGCCACTGATGTCGGCGAAGCGAGCAGGCGACAGCGTGTCGAGACTGAGGTTGATGCGCGAGAGCCCCGCGACGAAGAGCGGCCGCGCGAGCTCCGCGAGGCGCGTGCCATTCGTGGTGAGCGACAGGTCGACAAGGCCCAGCTGCGCCAATCGCTTCACCAGCGATGGCAAGCGCGGCCGCAGCGTGGGCTCGCCGCCGGTCAGCCGTACGCGGCGCAGGCCGAGCGGCAGCAGGCTCTCCACCAGCGCCACGACTTCGTCGTCGGACATCCAGTCGGCCGCTTGCGGTGCGTGCTCGTGCGGCACGCAATAGCTACACGACAGGTTGCAACGCTCCGTCAGCGACAAGCGCAGATACTCCACGCGGCGCCCTTGTCCGTCGACGAGTGTGGTCGTCGTCACTTGCGCAGCTCGCGCACGATGTGCCCGAGCTCGGGCACGATGAGCTTTTCCACTGCGAGGCGGACCGCAGCCTCGGAGCCGGGACACGCGAACAGCATGACGCGGCCACGGGCGCCAGCGGTGGCGCGCGACAACATCGCAGCGGCGCCGATCTCGGCGTACGACAGCATGCGGAACAGCTCACCGAAGCCGGACATGGGCCGCTCGATGAGCGCGCTCAGTGCTTCGTACGTGTGATCGCGCGAGGAGAGCCCGGTGCCGCCGTTGGTGACGATCGCGTCGACCTGGTCGACCTCACACCACGCGCGCACACGTGCGGCGACCTCGGACGGATCGTCGCGCACCACGGCGTAGTGAACGATTGTGTGACCCGCCGCCGCCAGCAGCTCGCGCGCGGCACGCCCCGAGGTGTCCGTGTCTGCGGTGCGCGTATCGGACACGGTGAGCACCGCAACGCGTGTGGATTGCGGCGCGCTGGCTCGGTGCTGATGAACGCTCATGTCCGAGCCCGACGCTGCCCCGTACAGGCGCCCCATGCAAGCGTGTTAGCCTGGCCACACATGGATTTTCGGCGCGCGTTTTTCTCTCGCGGAATGAAGCTGCTCCAGCACCCCACGGTGGCCAAGGTCATGGCAGATCCACGCACCATGGATTTATTCGTGGCGGCTGTACGCGGCAAAGAGAAGATTAACGACGCGCTCGCCGAGGCGCGCCGACGGCTCGCGCATGCGGTCGGGCTGGCGACGGCGCAGGAGATCGAAGATCTGAAAGTCGTCATCCGCGATCTCGAGCGGATGGTGCGCAGGGGCGCCGAGTGAGCGAGACGAGGTGCGCCCGCTGACGCAAGCGTCGGTGGCGCAAATGGCTGGCAGGGCGCAGACAAAAGCGCCGGCTCAACTGGGAGAAGTTCGAGAAGATTCTCAATTTTTCCCGCTGCCGCGGCCAATTGCAATCCACTCGGTGCTACGTCTCGGAGCGAAGCCGTGACTCGGGGAACGGGATGGAGGAAATCCCCACGTCCGGATCTGCTCGCCATTAGTCACAGGCGGATTCCCACTGCAGCAAGGACGCGCGCTGCAACGAGTACCTCACGTAGGCCGCGGCTGAGGGTGACGCTGCCCGGT
>JAYUBF010000198.1:0-15778 GCA_043741435.1 Myxococcales bacterium | reverse complement strand
CAGGGGAGGACTTGCCCGTCCTCCCTCGTCGGGCAGAGCCCGACGAGCCTCCCTCCACCGCGCGTCATTCGCGCGATTGATAGACACCTCTTCAGTTGCCTTCGTAGCTGAGCTTGTTGTCGTGGCCGATGCGATATCCCGCGGTGGCGCCGATCGGATGTAGCGGCGTGACGGTGCAATCGGTGGTGACGCCCGTCGCGTCGACGACCGCCGTCACGTCGGCGACGCGCCACATGTCACCTTGCATCCAGCCATTGCCAGTGGTGAAGCCTTGTACCTGATCGGGCGCTTGTCCGTACGTCGCTTTCAGGTGACCCCCGCAGTAGATGTTCACGAGCGGATGCGACACCAGCGAGGATGCCATCGCCAGCAGGTTAGGTTTGAAGTAATGCACCAGGGCGCGGAACGTGTCGCCGGCGAGAGGGTTGTCGATGTTGACGTTCTCGGGCACGCCGGTGTCGGCCACATTGTCGACGTCGAGGCGTGGGTTGCGACAGGCACCGAGTGAGGTCCACACGAAGCCTCCAGGGGCACCCAAGCATGCGGCCAATGGCGAGAACCCGTAGCCCCAGTTCGGTGCCTGTGCGCCATTCAGCGACTCCGGTTTGCAGTTGCGATAGTCGCAGTCGTCGCGGCTGTCGGTGCTCGGGTCGGAGCCGAAGAAGTCCGTGGTCGTTCCCGATCGATGCACGTGGAGATCGAGGTCGCAGCCATGATAACCCGTGGTGTCCCAGCACAGCTCGAAGCGAACGCCTGGCCCGGCCACGTGTTGTACGAAGCCGCAGGTCCACGTCTTGCCGTCGTTGTCAGTGACCTCGAGCGACACCGTGTAGTCGCCCGACAACGTGAAGTGCACCTTCGGCGTCGATGTGTCGCCGCCGGTGACGGTGAAGCTCTGCGTCGCTGGTGAGCCCGTGGTCGTAGCGAACAAGCGATCGCACGGGCCACCCGACACCTTCCAGCTCCACTTCACGCCGGTTCCGGTGAAGAGCTGTGTGCCCTTGTAGGTCACGTCGCTGAAGGGCAGCGCGTCCGGGACCGACGTCGGGCAGATCAGCTGAGCATCGCAGCACAGATCTTCGTCGGCGCATCCGTCGCAATCGTTGTCGACGGCGTCACAGGCTTCGGGATGAACACCGATGCCACCGGTACACGGACCCCAGAATGCAATCTCACCACCCGCGCAGGTCTGCTGGCCATCGGTGCACGCGCCGATGCCGCGACGTCCCGGTGGGCCGAGGGCGCACTTCTGCACGGCGCCGCTGGTGCACGAGCAGACATCGTCGACCTTCCCATCGCAGTTGTCGTCGAGCCCGTTGCCGTGACCGTCGGTTCCGCAGAGCTCCACCGCGCTGCATTTGTCGGACGCGGTAGCGGTGCACTGCGCGCTGGGAATGCCGCCGTCGCAGATTCCAGCGTCGGTGCCCTCGAGTGGACCGTAGACGTTCGAGAGGTCAGGCTCCGCTGCGACGGCTAGATCGCCGGAGAGTCCGGCGTCGACCGTGCGGCGCGGGTCGTGACAGCCGAACGCCACGAAGAAACCCAAGACGAGTGCAGAACGCATGGTCACCCTCCGCTAAACAGCAACGCATTGTTCGGAGATTAAAGGTTGCGTTGCTGTTTAGTCTATCTCATCGGGCGTGCCGCCCGACCTGCCGGCCGAGCCGTCAGGGTCCCACCCTGCTCACGCGGCGACTTCGCCGCGACGCAGCCTTTGGCTGCTCAGTTTTGACTCGCGCTCCGAGCGACTCTGGTTAGTCGACGATCGCGAGGAAGAACTTCAGGTAGTGCCCGTCGAGGTAGCCGGCGGGGAGCGGGAAGTCGGAGGGCAGCCCGACGCGTTCGACGATGCGCACTTCGCGGCCCGCTCGGAAGGCACCGACGCCAATCGCGCGATCGAGCTCCGCAGGCTGCACCTTGAGGGTGTTCGACACGAAAGCGACGAGCGCACCTCGCTCGCACACGCGTAGTGTGGCCTCGACGAGCTCCGGATAATCGCGCTGCACGGAGAAGTTGCCGCTCTTGCCCTGCGCGAACGATGGCGGGTCGACGACGGCGAGATCGAAGCGGCGGCCGCGCTCGGCGAAGCGAGCCAGCACCTTGAACGTATCGGCGGCGATGGGCTCGTGCGGCACCGACGACAAGTTGTTGATCTCGAAGTTGCGACGGGCGCGCGCGTGCGCTCGCTGCGCGAGGTCCACCGCCACCACCTCCGTCGCCCCGCCGCGTGCAGCGTGAACGGAGAAGGCACCGGTGTACGAGAAGAGGTTGAGGAACCGACGACCCTTGGCCGATTCGCCGATGAGCGAGCGCCCGCGGCGGAGATCGAGGAACAAGCCGGTGCCGAGCGGCGCCGTCACGTCGACGAGGAAGCGCAAGCCCGACTCGGTGACCTCGAGCTCGACCGGTGCCAGCTCGCCGCGCTGCAACGTCGCCGGTGCCAGAGGGCCTTCGCCGGACTGCGGGCGCTGACGGCTCTGCGCGTAGATGCCGCGCGGACGGAGCTCGTCTTCGAGCGCATCGTAGATGGCAGGCAGGTGTGGCTCGATGCACGGCGAGAAGATCTGAGCGACGAGGAAGTCGCCATAGCGATCGACCGTGAGCGCGGGTATCCCGTCGCCCTCGGCGTTGATGATCCGGTGCGCGTCGTCGAGGTTCGGCACCAGCTTCGTGCGGCGCGCGATGGCGGCGCGCGTGCGCTCGCCGAACAGCGCGGGCCCGATCAGCTGATCGGGATCTCGCGTCACCACGCGCACGGCGACGGCGTTCGTGGGGTCGAACAAGCCACGACCCACGAGACGACCCGTTTCGTCGAGGAGCTCCGTTGCATCACCGGGAGCACCAGTGAGCGCCCGCGGACCGAGCGCCTCTTTGAAGACGAGTGGATGACCCGCGCGCACGTGGGCGGCGATCTCCGGCGGCAAGCGCACCGCACCTTTGCGCACGCGCGGCTCCGGCTCCAACGCCGAGGAACGCGGCGCGCGCCGCTTGGCCGGAGGCTTGGGTGCGGCACTGGATCGGAAAGGAGGCTTGGCTCTTGTCGTGGGCATGGCTGTGGCGGAGCGGACCCTACACGACCCTCGGCAGGAGGGCCACAACCGGCCACCGAGGCCATTGTTAAAGAATTGTTGAAGACAGGAACACTGGAGTTTTCTACGAAAGGCAACACACCAAAAACGCGCAACCCAAAGTCCGCTTTGCTCGTTGACAGGGTAGGAAGCTTAGTGCCATTTAGGCCGCGCGCAGACTTGCGCCCGGGATTTTCTCCACAGATCCGGACAGCTGATACGGGGTGGGCTGATGGGAACCAGAGCGTTGATGCCAATTCGATTCGGAGACTTCCTGGTCGAGCGAAAGCTCATCACAGAGAAGCAGCTGCTCGACGCGCTGGCTGAACACTGGATGAGCGGCTGCCGCATCGGCGAGTCTGTCGCCAAGCGCGGGTACGTGCCGCGCGCCGAGGTGGAGCGTCTGGCCACAGAGTTCCAAAACCTCTCCACTATCTACGTCTAGCCAGCACGCGTCCCAAGACCGGTCGTGAGGCCGGTCTGTTTGTTTTTCCGGACTTGCTACACCGGAAACGCGCTCGCGTTCCGCCCGTAGCCTGGCGTGCGCACACCGTTTTTTGTGCTTTGTCCACAGGCGGACGCAGGTTATATTCGGCGTCCGTCATCGCTTCCCTAAAAGACGAGGTCGACTTCACAGCATGCACAAGCGCACCGACGAGCCCATGTCTGCCTCGAGTGTCTTCTCCGGATCGACGCCGCGTTCGACCTCGTCGAACGAGACGCACGTGACCGAGACTCCGCTGCCCATGCCCATGCCTGGCAACGGGCAATCGGGCGAGGTAGACGAGGTCGGCCCGCTCGTCGGCCGCAACTTCGGCGGCTACGAGATCGCCAGCTACATCGGCGACGGGCCTGCGGGCGCGGTGTATCGCGGCGAAGATCTCCTCGGCAACGCGATGGCGGTGAAGGTTCTGCACGCCGGGCTGGCCAATCGCCCACGCACCGACAAGCTCGCGGCCAACCTCGGCTCGCTCAGCGCGCTCGAGCACCCGGCCCTGCAAAAGATCTACGACACCGGCTACGGCGACGAAGGTCAATTCTACTATGTCACCGACGAGCTCGTGGGTTGCGATCTCGAGACCGGTCTCGAAGATTCCGGCGGTCTCGCGCCGCGCAAGTCGTATGAGATCCTCGTCGCTGTGTGCGAAGCGCTGAAGGCCGCGCACGGCATCGACGTGGTGCACGGGGGTCTTCGTCCGCGCAACGTTTTCCTCATGCCTTACGATACCCACACCGCTTCTGGCATCGGTCGCAACACCGCCGTGAAGGTGCTAGACTTCGGCGCCGCGTATCTCGGTGGCGGCAGCGAGCGCGGCATCCTCGCCGGGCTCCCGTCGTACCTCGCGCCCGAACAGTTCGAGGGCGTCACGACGGACCGCAGCGATCTCTACGCGCTCGGCGTCCTCATGCACGAGCTCTTCACCGGCACGCTTCCCGCGTTCAAGGGCGGGCAGGCGGCCCTCATGTCGGGTCGTCGCGGGCTGCTCGCCCCACCGCAAGGCGTCGACGCGAAGATGTCTCGGCTCATCACGTCGCTGCTCGAGGTGAATCCGGCCGCACGCCCCGCGTCGGCCGTCGAGGTGCTCGACCAGCTCGTCGCGTGGTCTGCCGCGGCAGGGTCGCTGCTCGATCCGCACCACCCCGCCGTCGTCCGCCGTCGCGGCCCCAGCACAGCCAGCGGGTCGATCGGACCCGATTCGACCATTCGGCTCTCCAAGTTCGACGCCATCGCGCTCGCGCAGGAGACGCTTCCAAACGTCTCGACCCAAGCTGGCGCCACCACCGCGGGTCAAAACGTCGCGGGGTACCAGCTTTCCGACGACCTCGAGATTGCAGACGAGACCGGCCAAAAGCGGCTAGAAATGCTAGATCCGAGCGAGCAAGAAGCAACTCGCGTATCCGCTGTACCGACCTCGCCCGTAGGCCACAGCAGCAAGCGTGACAACAAGAGGACCATGACCCCAAACCAGCCCTCGAATCCGACGTCGCCCCCCGGCCAAAGCGGCAAAGCTGGAGCCGCAGCCGCCGAAGCCAATCCCGACGCATCGGAGTCGGTAGAGGCCTCGCTCGAGGATTTCATCAGCCAGGCAAACGCCACGTTCCCCGCCGCCGACGGTTGGGACCTGCACACCGGCGACGTCGAGTTGGTGGAAGACGAGGCCGGTGATCAGTCGGTGCAACCACGCGCTGTCGCCGTCGCACCTCGCCCGGCCAAGCACACCGAGCGCACGGAGGTGGTGTCGCAGCCGCTGCCCTCGCCACACGTCTCGCAATCGTTGCCCGCATTGCAGTCTCCGCCGGTGTGGTCGAGCCCGGCGGTCGTCGCGGGCCTCACGGTCATCGCCGTCGTTGCAGGCGCGGTCATCGCGTTCTCGTTCATGCGCTCGATGACGCCGCCCCCAGTACCGCAGGTCATCGTCGCGCCGGTTCCAGCCGCGCCCGTCGTCACCGCATTGCCGACGCAGCCCGTCACCACCGCCTTGCCGACGGCTGCGGCAGTCGTCGCTGCGCCTGCACCGGTCGCGGTTGCACCGGTCGCGGCGGCGCCCGTCGCCGTCGCCGTCGCCGAGGAAGAGCCGGCGCCGAAGGCCACTGCGCCTGTCGCTGCCAAGCCCAAGGCCGAAAAGAAGGCGGCGCCGGCGCCCGCTGCTGCCAAGGCCAAGAAGGAGGCGGTCGCTGCGAAGGCTGCTCCGAAGGCAGTGGCCAAGAGCGATTCGAAGAGCGAGAGCAAGCCCGCCAAGTCGCCCGACAAGAAAAAGGGCGGCGGTGACTGGGTCGATCCCTTCGCGAACTAGCTGTCGTCGCCTGCCGTAGGCCCCTCGTAGTCCTCGAGCATCACCTCATCGATCCGGTGACCCGCATGTCCACGTCGTTTGCCCTCGTTTCATCGCACACCTCACCACAACGCCGTAGGTTCGGCGCGTCTCTCGCACTGAGCGCGATGCTCATGTCGACCGGCTTCGTGGGAGCCCTCGCGCCGACCAGCGCGTTCGCCACCGAGCCCAGCGACGACGATCCCGAAGTCGTCGAGCAAGCCAAGCAGCACTACAAGCTGGGCCTCGATGCGTACAAGGCTGGCAAGTACGACGTTGCCATCCGCGAGCTGAAGAAGGCGTACCTGCTGAAGCGCCTGCCTCCGCTGCTGCTCAACATCGGCGCGACGTATCGCAAGATGAACGACGTCGACCTGTCGCTGCACTTCTACCAGAAGTACCTCGACGAGGCGCCGGCCGGAGCGAAGGATCGCGCCGAGGTCGAGAAGATCATCGGCGAGCTCAAGGATCAGAAGAACGCTCCTACCGAAGAGCCGAAGAACGACGAGCCCGCGCCCTCCAGGGATCCGAAGCGCGGTGGCGGCAGCGAGTGGAACCACAACGTCATCGACGCCGTGCCGCCCGAGACGCCCATCGACGTGCGCGTGTCCACCTCCGTGATGAAGGGCGTGAAGGTCTTCGTGTACTACCGTGGCTCGGGCCAGGCCGATTACAACTCGGTGCTGATGAAGCGCCGTGGCCGCGAGAAGGTGGGCCGCATCCCGGGTGAAGCCGTCACCGGTCGCTCGCTGCAGTACTACATCGAAGCCAAGGATGGTGCGGGCACCGTCGTGAAGTCGTCTGGCAGCCAGACGAACCCGAACATCATCATGGTCGAAGAGGGCGTGAAGCCGGTGATGCTGGCGTCGTCGAGCCGCCGCGACCAGGACCAAGAGCAGGACACCGAGGAAGAAGACAAGCCGAAGAAGACGAAGAAGCCCTCACGCGATCTCGACGAGGAGTCTGCGCCGACCAACGGCGCGGTCAACCTCGCCGACGACGAGCCCGTGCGCCCGCGCAAGGCGAAGTCGGGTGGGCTCACCACGCTGCGAATAGCGGGCATCGGCGCCCTCGCTGGCGGCGCGCTCCTCCTCGGCGGCGGCATCGGCATGCTGGTGGTCGCCAAGAACGACTCCGAAGTGCTGCACGACAACTCCGCCGGCACCTACCTCGACGCGAATAACCAGCCGCAACGCATCTACTACAACAACGATCCGGGCACGGACTTCCAAGACTCGCAGCGCGCTTCGCGTGGCAAGGCGCTGAACGGCGCCGGCATCGCGTTTGCGACCATCGGAAGCCTCGGTGCTGCCGCCGGTATCGGTTGTCTCGTCGCTGATGTGCTCATCAAGGCGCAAAAGGCGCACCCGAAGAAGAAGCACAAAAATCGACGCCGCGTCAGTGAAGACGACGAGGGAGAAGAGACCAGCAACTGGTACGTCGCTCCGAGCATCGGTCCCACCACCGCCAGCGTTTCGGGCGGCCTCAGCTTCTAGTCACGGAGACTCACCAACATGCGTTCCCTTCGATATCTCCTCGCCGCGCTCCCCCTAGGCGCCGTCTTGTTCTTCGCCGCCAATTGCTTCAACCCCGAGTACCAGAGCGGCAACGGCGTCGGTTACTTCTGCAATGACACCGCTGGCCAGACCTGCCCCGACGGACAGAGCTGCGTCGGTGGCCGTTGCCTCGCGGCCACCGGCACGCCGGGCGGCACGAACAACCCGATCGTCAAGACCGGCCTGTACTCCGGGCCGGTCATCGATCCGATGCTGAACAGCGCCGATGCCTGCCCCGACAAGGTGATCGAGCCCAACGACAGCCTCGGCACCGCGGTGCAGCTGTCCGACAAGGACGTCGCGATCGACGGCGCCGTCGCGCAGCTGCAGCACCTCGCGATCTGCCCGACGGGGGACAACCCGCTCGCGAACGGTCACGACGTGGACTACTACGGCTTCACGGTCGCGGGCAGCGGCACCGCACTGGTGAACATCACCTACGACATCAAGTACGGTGACCTCGATGTCGGCGTCTTCCGCGCCGACGGCAGCGCCGTGGCCACCGACGGCAGCGCCGTATCGAACGGCTGCGTCGCGGCCGCCGTCACCTCGGGTGCCTACTACGTGGGCGTCTTCGGTGCGAAGAATACCGCGGTCAACACGTACACGATGTCGATCCGCCTCTCCTCGATGGCTCGCCAATGCACCGGCGGCACCGACGGCGGAATCTAAGAGTTAAGGACTGCTTCGAATGAACGCGCTCATCCAAGTCGATCACGCAGCTCGGGGTCGGCGAGGCCTCCACGCTCTACGGTCACTACGAGGCAGCGATCGATCGCGAGTCCGCACAGGAGCAGCTCGCGGCCGCCCCGGGTCAGCCGAAGCCCACGAGGCCGGCACAGAGCCGACCGCCGCCGAGAAGGCGATGGGCTCGTTCGTGCAGAGCGCAGCGCGCGCGGTCGGGAGCTCCGTTGGCCGAGAGCTCATCCGCGGCGTGCTCGGCTCGCTGTTCGGCGGCGGCTCGCGACGCCGACGCTGAACTACGGCTGCGCGAGGATCTCCTCGCGCAACAGCTCGATGGGAATTCCGCCGTGCGCAAGTAGCGCGGAGTGGAACACACCGATCGACTCGTCGCCATGGGCGGCCTGCCAATCGACGCGCAGACGATCGAGCTCCATGCGACCGAGCGCCTCGGCACCCGCCATGGGATCGAGCGCGACGCGTTCCGCTTCTTTGCGGGCCTGATAATCATCGAGGTCGAGCCCCTCGCCGAACAGGCGCACGATGTCGTCGAGCTTCGCGCCTTGCGCGTGGAACTTCACCGTGGCCCACAACCGCACGAGGCGCAGCTGTGCGTTGCGCTCCACGACCCAGCGCAACTTCGCATCGGTGGCAAAACCTTCCTCCAGCACCCAACGCTCGACGTAGCTCGCAAAGCCCTCGTCGAGCAACACCGACGAGGTCAGCTTTTGCATCGCGCTCGGCGCTTGTCGCCGCGCGAGGCTCACCAAGAAATGACCGAGCGCCTCGTGCGACAGAGTGGCGACGAGCGTGGCGCGGTTGAGGGCACGCAGCTGCTCCCCGCGAACGCGCTCGCTGGCCCCCCGCGGTACGAGGTCTAGATAGAGCATGGGATCGTGCGGGCGTTTCTCGAACGGCGCGTTGGCGCTGAGTCGAACGAGGCCTGCAAGCTGCGGCGGCATCTCCGCGACGCGCGGAAGCCCCAGCGGTGGCACCGGCAGGAGCGATCGTGCCGCAGTGCTGGTGCGCTGCGGCCTCCCGAGCAACCACAGCTGGTCGACGAGCTGTTGCGTCTTCGGGAGGAGCTCTTCTGATCTGAAGTGATCGTCTTCGACGAGGCGCATCGGATCCGGTCGCGCACCCTGCGGACCGAGAGGCGCCACTTGACGCGTGGCTTCATCGACGCGTCGGTCGGCATCGCGCAGAGCGGCCTCGATGCGGGGCAAGAACACGTCGAGCGATCCGGGCATGTTCTCGGTCAGGCGAAGGCGTTCCCAGAAGCGCTGCGGCCCGAGCGCCAGCTCACCGTGCGCGCGCGGGAGAAAGTCGCGCTGGAGCCATCCGATGAGCTCGTCGAGCGCACGGCCTGCATCACCGCTGGCGGCGCGCGCGTCGTCGATGAGGCGCGCGTCGGGCACGCCTTGCACGAGCTTGGGAAAGTTCTCGCCGAGGAACGCACGCAGGGCCTGGGCGTTCTCGATGGCGCGTCGCACGGACAGCTCCGGTGCAGTGGCTCGTAGGTTACGGCGCGCCTCGTCGAGAAGACCGCGGATCTTCCACAGTCGGCCGTTGAGCGCGCGCAACGTATCGGGCCCGCGCGCCGGATCTTCGAAGTGCGCATCGACGATCAAGCTGTCCACACCGGCTTGCGCGATGTCCACGTAAAACGCCGGGCTGCGCTCGAGCGGGCGAAGCTCCGACAGCTCGTGGAGTGAAGCCTCCGTGCGGCGCAAGAGGAGCTTGCGATCGAGCCGCGTGGCGCGAGAGAGGCCTTCCTCTCCGATCGCGCGCAGCTGATCAGCCAGCAGCCGTAGGCGCGTGGCCTCGCGTAGCTGCGCATCGGTGTGAACGTCGTCGAGCTTGTCGTCGTAGTCGTGCGCGCCGAGCCAGGTGGCGAGCGTGGGATGCAGCACCAGCTCGGCGTCGAGGTTTGCCTTCACCAGCGCATCGACCGTGGACAGCGGGTGATCAGCCTTCGCCAGCGCGTCCGGCGCGGACACCGCGCTCGCCCCGTCCACACCGCCGGCGCTGCTGCTGGTGTTGCTGCTGGGATCGGAGCGCGTGCGGCACGCTGCTGCACCGAGGAGCAACACCGTCAACGCGGCTGTTGTGATGGCAACCGGCTTGCGCACGTTGGCGTTCATACCGTACGCTACGGTCCGCTGGAACTACAATGACCATCCTAGGCAAGTGGCTCGTCGAGGCCACACGAGCACGCGGAAGTGCGAAGGCACTCGTCTACCGCGACACGTACCTGTCGTGGCGCGGCCTCGAGCATCGGGTGGAGCGCCGCGCCCAAGAATTCGGGACGATGGGCATCGGCAAAGGCCACTGGGTCGGCCTCATGCTGGGCAACGTTCCCGACTTCGCGATCCTCACGCTGGCGCTCTCGAAGCTCGGCGCCACCGTGGTACCGCTCGATCCCACGACCGGCACGCGCGATCTCGGCTTGATCATGGAGCACGCACCGCTGCGCGCGCTCATCACGCGACCACGCGGCGGCACGGACGGCAGTGCCAGTGGCCCGGGCCCGAAGGACGGCCCGTACGCGCCGAGCGCGGCTCCCCCCGCCACGGGCGCAGGTTTCTGGGGTGGCAAGGAAGGTCCGCCGGTTGAGGCGCGTCGTCGGCTCCAGGGCACTCTCCTCACTTGCACCGTGTTCAAGAAGCCGGCGCCCGCCCCGAGCGAAGCGGCCGTGGTGTTGTACACCAACGACTCCTTCGGCGAGCCGAAGGGAATCCTCCGCACGAACGACAACCTCGAGGCCGCGGCACAGCTCGCGCAAAAGGCGCTCGAGGTGACGTCCGAGGATCGAATCCTCACCACCGTGCCGCTCTACCACGCCTACGGCTTCGATCTCGGCCTGCTCCTCGCGCTGCGGTACGGCGCCACGTTGTTCCTCGAGGACGAAGTGGCACCGAAGCGCATCGTGAAGCTGCTGCGTGAGCAAGAGATCAACCTGCTACCGGGTACACCAAGCCTCTACGCCGGACTCGCGAAGCTGCCCACGGCGAAGCCGCTCAAGATCAAGGGAGCGCGGTATCTATCGGGTGGCTCGTCTCTCTCCGATGCCGTCGCTGATTCGTTCTGTGAGCGCTGGGGCATCCGTCTCATCCCCGCATTCCACACCACCGAGACGGGCCTCGTCGCGTGTGACAAGAAGCCCGGCGGCGAAGGCGCAGCGTCGGTCGGCAAGCCCATCGATGGCGTCGAAGTGAAGATCGGCGACCCTGCGGTCAAAGACGGCGTTGCGAAAGATGCAGGGTCCCTCTGGGTGCGTAGCAAGTCGGTCGCTTTGCGCGCGGTCGGTACCTCGGCCCGTATGCGCGAGAAGAGCAAGTCGGACAAGACCCACGTCGGCACTGCAGACGACAAGGGTTGGTTCCGTACCGGGGACCTCGCGCGCCTCGACAAGACGGGGCGCTTGTTCTTGGCTGGCCGCGAAGATCAGCTGGTCAAGGTCGACGGTAAGCGCGTGGCGCTCGGCGAGGTGGAGAGCTGCCTCGAGTCGTTCCCGAAGGTGCAGCGCGCCCAGGCACGGGTGATCACCGATCCCCTCGGCGGCCCCATGGTGGTCGCGAGCGTGGTCGTGCACGGCAAGTGCGGCGCGGAAGAGATCATCGATCACTGCGCGAAGAACCTGGCACCCTACAAGGTGCCGCGCCGGATCGAGTTCCGCGAAGACCTGCTCTAAACAGCAACGCATTGTTCGGAGATCAAAGGTTGCGTTGCTGTTTAGTCTATCTCATCGGGCGTGCTGCCCGCCCTGCCGGCCGAGCCGTCAGGGTCCCACCCTGCTCACGCGGCGACTTCGCCGCGACGCAGCCTTTGGCTGCTCAGTTTTGACTTGCGCTCCGCGCGACTCTGGTTAGTGCGTCACGCTCATCGGTGGTGCGGAAGAACCGGTCGTGGGTCGCGCGTTTCATTGGTCTCGATTCCAAGCGCCTTCTCCTCGGGTTGTAGTTCGGCGAGTAGGGAGCAGCCGGAACAGCTCGATGAGATGGCGGTTACCGCCGAGCCACGCCTTGCCGTCATCCTCTCGGTTGTGGCACGGCCCGGGGGCGAACAGATCGCGAAAACGCGGTCGCTCCTCGACGGAAACCGCGCCGAGCACGTGCGCATTATTGCTCCGGGGAGCCGCTACCTACGGCGCTTCGAACGCGCCGATGTCCCACTTCGTGCGGATGGGGCGGGCGGCGCTGTCGACATCGTGATCCGAGCTGCCGCTCGTGAGCTGGTCGACACAGCAGGCCTCGTTCGCGGTCTTCGCCGCCCCGGGCGTCATGTCGAGGCGGAAGTTCGACGCGCTCACGAACGCGGGATCGAGCTTGGTCGGACCGGTCGCGGTCTCGGTCGTGCCGGCGACGACGTTCGTGAACGTGCACGCGCCCGAGAACTGCGAGCCCGCGGTGTTCTGCGTGACGATGGAGGCGCTGAGCGGATGCGTCGCCGTGCTGCAGTCGACGCCGCCGATCCCGCTCGAGACCAGGTTCTTCGCGACGGTGTTGTAGGCGAAGGTGCCGGTCGCGGTGATGTCGACGGCGAAGCCAGGCACGGCGCCCGTCGTGATGTTTCCGTTGCCCGCAATGATGTTGTTGGTGATGGTGTAGCTGCCGCCGTTCACCTTCACGCCACCGCCGGTGTTGAGGGTGATCTCGTTCGCATCGAGGGTGAGCGCGCAGGCGTTCGAGTCGACCGCGTGTAGACCGCTTTTCCTGATGAGGGAGCGCGCTACCGTGAGCGACGCCGTGGTGCCGGGCGGCTGCGTGCATGCGACCCCGGGGGCATCCAGACCGCCCGACGAACCGATGATGACAACACCTGCAAGCGAGAGCTTGGCGATGCCCGTCGTTGAGATGAGCGATACGCCACTCTTCATTGCCTGCGCAAACCTCGCCACCGGCGTTGCTGTTCGTCCCGGCCCGACGATCGCCTTGTCGAGCGCCGTGGTCACCGCGATGGCGTCGTAGTCGGTGTTGCTGCCCGCGACGAGGATGGTGGAGCCGGGCGCGAGCAGGGCAGGCGCGACCTGGCAGAAGGGTTCCGCCAGCGTGCCTGCGTGCGTGCCCGTGCAGGTGCCGCTCTTGTTGTCGACATACAAGAGGTCGGCCTGCGCCGCGCAGACGTGGTCCGCCCGACAAGCGCCGCTCGCGCACTCCGCGTTCGCCTGGCAGGGCACGCAGGTGAGCGTGCTCGCCCGGCAGGTCTTGCCGGCGGCCGCGCAGTCCTGGTTGCTCTCGCACTCCACGCAGTCGCCGGAGGCCGCGCATACTCCGCGACCCGCGAACGCCGCGCACTCCGCCGACGGTGAACCCTTCACGCAGGCGCGACACACGCGCTGCGCGCTGTCGCAGATGGGCTTCCCCGCGGCGTTGCACCCGGAATTCTCGACGCAGACGGGCGCCGCGTCGCTCAGCATGTCCGTACTGAAGCCGTCCGGCGGCGTCGACTCGCACTGGCGCGCCGGAACATCGCAGTACGGGAACACCGGGTCCGCGCAGAACAAGGTCGCGCCGTCGCAGTAGCGAGGGTTCGTCTTCGTCTTCCAGCAGGCAGGCAAGAGGAGCGCGAGCAACACGCTGCAGGCGATCGAGCGACTCTTCGGCAGCTCAAGTGAAAGTGACATAGCGATGAATTCCTAACACGCGGCCGGGCCGTGTGCGAGAGGGTCCGCGCGATGAGCAAGAAGGGGAGGTCGACCGAGCGCGCTATCTGCGCAAGTACCTCACGCTCACCCAGGCCGAGCTGGCCAAGCGCATGAGCGTCACTTGGAAGACCGTCAACCATTGGGAGACCACGGGCGACATCTCCCCGCAGAACGACCTCATCCTGCGCGTGCTCGTCTACGCCCAGCTCACCGAGACCAGGAGGCCCAAGGCGGGCGTCCTCGATCATGTCAGGACCGCACCGCCCAAGGCGAGACCCCGTCCCCTCGTCGTCGAAAACCTGAGCAAGACTGCCTGAGCCCCAAGCGGCGTCGCGTGCCGAACTCGGTGACTTTGGGCTCGGGAAGTTGCGCGAGCTGCCGAGCTGCCGCAGATACGCTGCACTCGGCCGCGACGCGTCATCTTCGTAGCCCGACGCGTTGAGACGACCCCGCGCAGCGAACTACTGGGCTTCGTGGCAGCCTGATAGGCTCGCCGCTTGCGCGGAATGAGGCTCAGCGACCGGACCGTAAGCCTCGGATTCGCCGTGGTCTTGCTGCTGGGGGCGGGAACACTGCATCCGGCGGGCGCCGATGCTCCTGTCACTGTTACGATGCAACCAATCCGCATAGTCGTTCTGATGCCGGCTGTCGTTTCCGCCGGCATCGACGCCGAGCAACTGCGGCGCTCCGTCAGCATCTACCTGCGCGATCTGCCGCACGAAGTCCTTCGCATCGACGAGGGAGCGACCTCGTCCGCTCCGCCAACGGCCCTTGCCACGATCGGCGAGGTCGATCTCGTGGTGTGGTTCTCGTCGAGCGAAGAGCAAACTCCGAGCTTGAGAGTCTTCGTGCTCGACCGCCGCGTCAATGCGGCCACACCGCTGAGCTTCGTAGTCGCGCGCAAAAACGGGGCGGACCCGTCGTTCTACCGAGTCGTGTCGCTGAAGCTGCGCTCCGAGCTACGCGCCTGCTTGCTCGCTCGCTCGCGAGGTCCTGCGCCCCCCGAGGTCGGCGGGGCCGTCCCCGCCGGCGTGAAAGATCGGCCGGCCCGAGAGGACGCCGGCCCGCGCTTCCGCCGCTGGCTCCTCGAGCTTCGGGCGACGGGCGCGATCCCGACAGACCGCTCGAGTGGGTTGTTCTTCGCCGCCTTGGGGGTCCACCTGCGCTTCGGCTCGCGCTGGTCGCTCGGGCTGCTCGGCTCCTACGCGACCCCGTCCTCGGTGAGCACCAGCGTCGGGACCGCGAGCAACACCGGAGGGCGGGTCGCCGTCGTAGTGAGAGCCCGCCTGGCTGGTCGGCCGCTCGGCCGAGGCTTCGCCCTATGGGCCGAGCTCGATGCGGGAATGATCATCGCGCATACGTCGGCACACCTCGACGGCTCAGCCGAAACACGCACCGCTACGTTGGTCTTGCCCCTCATCGGCGCCGGATTCCCCTTCGGTTACCGCTTCGGCGATCGCATCGCGCTCGTGTTGTCTCCGCGCGTCGAGGTCTTCCCTTTGAAGCAAGACTTCACCGTACGAGGTACGGTGGTGTACTCCTCCGGCTGGGTTCTGCCCGCGCTCGACCTCGCCCTACAAATTTCTCTTTAGCCGTTTTCGTGCCCAGCCCGACTTACGACTCGGAACTTGCGGGAGGCATGGACGCAGAGAAGACGACGATGCGCACGAGGGTCGCCAACGCGAAGGCGGGCGATCGCGCGGCGCTCACGGAAATCTTGGAGACCCACGCGCCGTTCGTTCGCCGTATGCTCTACCGCCTCATCGGGCCTAGTCAGGAGCTCGACGACTTGCAGCAGATGGTCTTTGTCGAAGTGTTGCGAGCGCTGCCGAAGTACCGCGAGGAGGCGGCGCTGAGCACTTGGATCGGAGGGATCTGCGTCAATGTCGCCAAGGAGCACATCCGAGGCCAGGCCAGCTCGCGTGTTCGGTCGATGGCTATGGGCGACGGGTTTTCGTCGGCGGCGCTCGGCGGTCGAGCAGAGCGTGGATCGCCGGAGGCCCACCTCGAGCT
>JAYUBF010000197.1:0-5166 GCA_043741435.1 Myxococcales bacterium | reverse complement strand
CGCACTCAAGTGCCTGATCAACGTCTATTACGCCGTCGTCGGGCGCGCCGAGCTGGGCGCCAGTGCCGAGTTGCAAGCCTGGTTGCGCCACATCCAAGATGGATGACGCCTCCGCGGTGAGCCGTGTGCGAGAAATCCGCCTGCATGGTTCGATGTGGCGGGGGCCGGAGACGGAGTGATGGCGACCCCTATACGGGCACGAAGCTGGAAACGGCGGATACAGCCAAGGGCTCACCCTGCACACCACCGCGCCGGTCCCCGACCCGACCGCTGATGGGAGAATGTAGTTGACGCTGGCCATCGCGGCGTCAATCTTCCCGTACGTGAGGTCCACGAGCATCGTCGTCGTGTGCCCTAGAAGGTTCGCGACCACGCTGTTACTGACTCCGGCCTGTAGAAGCCACGACGCGTAGGTGCGGCGTAGATCGTTTCGGTGTCGTGTGCGTGATGCCGATGCGTTTACACGCTGCGCCGAGGTCACGCCCCACATTCGGCCAGTGCTCGACGATCGGACCCTTCCCCGCTTTCCCGAGCGCTTTCTTGAGCGCGGGGTGTAGAGGTACGAAGCGATCTGATTTTTCAGTTTTCGTCCCCCGGAGGTGCAGGTGCTTGCCCTTCACGTCGGACCACTCAAGCCCCTCTACCTCGCTGAGACGTGCGCCCGTGTACACCGCGAGCTGCACCCACTTGCGACGGTGCGCGGGGAGCGCCGCGAGCAGCGCCTTGTATTCCTTCTCCGGTAGAAACCTTTTCTTCGGTACGTACCGGACTTTGAATTCCGGCATGAGCGCCTTGATGTTGCCGCGGAACTTGCCGCGCTTCTCCGCGAGCCCGAGCGCTAGGCGAAACATGGCGAGTTCTTTTTTTATCGTCTCGCGTACGGGCTTCACCCACGGTCGGAGCTTGCTGAAGATGTCGCGCGGAGGAGGGATCTCACGCTCCGAGGTGTAACGCTGGCCAATCGGCCATCGTCATCGTGTGCACGTCGGTGTTCTCTCCGAGAATGCGGCGGAGGTTGTTCGACTTCTGCTTGACGATGATCAAGGAAGCGTCGGAACGGTTGGCCTTGATCCACGCCTCGAGATCGTCGAGTACGTCAGAAAGCGCGAGGTACCCCTTGTTGAGAGAGCCTGCACCTTGCGCCTGCATCTCGAAACGACGGAGTACGAACGCGGCTGCTTTGCGATCGGTGCACTTCGTCGAGACCTGCACGCGCTTGCCGTCAGGCCGGTAGTACGAGCACCAAAAGACCTTGTTTCGCAGGTAGAGACGGTCGTTCATCGGGGCACCTGTTACGTTTGTAACAATTTCTTGCTACCAAACGCTACTCCGTGCCCCTTCCTGCTCCTCCTCGGCACCCCGGGCTAAGTGTCAGCCACCGACGGGAAACCGAGGAGTTTCATGAGTGAGCCCGGTGGGATTTGAACCCACGACCAACGGCTTAAAAGGCCGCTGCTCTACCGGCTGAGCTACAGGCCCGAAGATCAGTTGAAACGGTGAAACGAGATCGAACGAGATGATAGAGATTTGGCGAAACGGCGCAGAAGGTATCGCGCCCAGAGTGAAGGTCAAGCCCGCCGATTCTTGACAAGGCACCCACGACGCGACACCGTCGTGAGAACCCTATGACGCTTCCACGCCGTGCCCCTGGGCACATGATCGTTGCGGACGTGATCTCTCTGACTGCCCGCGTCGCTAGCGCGGTTGCGCTGAGCGCTGCACTCCTCGCCGGCTGCGCTGGCTCGAAGACGGGAGGCACGACTCCGGTGACCAACGGCGGTGGCGATCCAACCGATCCCCTGGCCAGTGGAGGCCGCACCATCGAGGCCGATGCGCTGGTGAAGCCCAAACCAAACTTCTTTCCCCCAGTCGATGTCGCTGGCTGGGTCTGCGAGCCGAAGAGCTGGAACGCCAACGGCGTCGCGCTCATCCACTGCGTGGCCGCCGCGGGCGCGCCCGATCTCATCGGCGCGCTCAAGCAGCTGGAGAACGTCGAGAGCGCCGAGCCCGCGAAGTAAGCCCGAGCACCGAACCCGCGAACCGAGCTTGACTTGGGACGCGCCCTGCCCTAATCAATCGCACCTGTTGTAAGTCCCCGTCGTCCAGCTGGCCTAGGACACCGGCCTTTCACGTCGGTGACACGGGTTCAAATCCCGTCGGGGACGCTAGTTACCTACTTGAAGTTCCTCGCTTCTGATCTCGGACACCGCTGGCGATGCAACGTGGATGCAACGGCGCGCGAGCATCGCCAGCACGCGACGATCGGGATCCGACTCCCCCGCGGCCTCGAGCACCGGTGCCGGAAGAGGCCGACGGTGCGCGGTCGCCACGTGGACGTAGCGCATGGTCTCGTCGATTCGCTTGTGCCCCATCCACGTCATCAGCGACCACGGGTTGACGCCGAACATCGCGCAGTGGGTTCCAAAGCTGTGGCGCAGCGCATGCCAGCCGCGGTCTGGTAGCTCCGCGCGCTTGCAGATCCGTGCCATGGCCGAGCGCGGAGCCTGATCGGTCTTGAGCTCCGCGCCGCTGATCACGTAACCAGTGCGTGCCCGGCTCGCCGTCAACAGCTCGGCGAGCAGCGGCGTCAGCGGGACGACCCGACGCGTGCGGCCCTTCGGCGTCCCGATCACTCCATGGCGCACCTGCTGCGCCACGGTGAGCGTTCCGCCGACGAGGTCTACATCCTGCCAGCGCAGCGCCTTCACCTCGCCGATGCGCAGCCCCGCCTCGCCCACGAGCACGATCGCGATGGACCACTCGCGCTCGCCGTCGAGCCTCGCCGCCTCGAGCAGGCGGCGATACTCGTCGAAGGCTAGGAAGGCGACCTCGGGCCGCTCGATCCTGAACAAGCCGATCTCGGGCACGAAGTCGATGAGCCGAACGCGCTTGGCGTAGTGCAGCGCCTTCGACAGCACGGCGAGGACATTGTTGATCCGCTTCTCGCTGAGATCGCGCTTCACGAGCGCCGCGCGGAACTGCGCGATTCGCTCGTCGTTGATCTCGTCGAGGGGCAGATCGCCGAAGGGCTTGCGCAGGTGGAACTCGAAGATCCCGCGCTTCGCCTCGACCTCGCCGGGCTTATTCTTGCGACCGATCACCCACTCGTTCCAGAACCGACCGTTGAACCACTCCTCGAACCTCGGCACCTCCTTCCGGTTGATGGGGACGGGCGATGGATCGAGCACGCGATCGATATGCGCTCTCTCGGCCGCCTCGGCCGCGAGCTTGGTGTTCCTCGATGGTGTGCCCGAGATCTCCACGCGTATTCCGTCCGGCTTCTTGACCCGTTTTCGATAGAACCACTTCCCTCGTACGTTGCGCCTCACCGACATGAATGACTCCTTGCCGGCGCCGCGCTGCCTTGCGACTCGATAGAACGTATCACAGCGACGGGAACCCGAAGGAGCCGCCCGATCCGAACGACGGGTAGCTCGCCGCGCTCGATCATGCCGCGCAGGGTCTTCACGTCCACGCCCCATCGTTGTGCCAGCTCGCGCAGCGACACCAGTGTGCCCCCATCACCAGTTCTCTCAGCCGGCATGCTTCGACCCCTGCAGGATCTCGTGGACCGCGCGGAGGTCCCGTTTCCAGCGTGCGACTTTGTCCGGATCGTCTTGGTCGAGCGACCTGAACGCGTTCGGGTTCCTCTCGAGCAAATCGGAGCTCGAGCGCACCAGCTCATGGGCCGCGGTCAGCAGCGTGTCGGTCTCAGTTGCCGTGAGCTCAGGTGGCTCGGCTCGCTGCTCACCGAGAAGACGCGCCGCGAGCCACTGGGTCGCCTCCTGGCCTGAGGTAAGCACCGCCCACCGACACCTGAGCACGGCCTTCGCCAGCTTGGCGACATGCTCCCGGCGCGCTTTGGAGCGGACGAGGTAGACCACCCAGGGCTCGTTGCCATCCGCATGGAGCGTGCCGTGAGCCTGGCGGATGTAGCCGTCGTAGCGCTCGAGGTTCTCCTTGATCCGTGACAGCGGCTTGTTGGAGCGGTCGAGCTCGACGTAGAGACGCAACCGCTTCGCGCTGGACGTGATCGTCACGTCTGGCACCACCCGGTGGTCCTGGCCGAGGTCCCGGTAGCGAAGCACCACCGTCCCATCCGGGTGCCAATGAAGCTGCCCTGTCCGCTGGCGGACCGCGGCGATCCATTGCTGTACCGCTTGCCAGCTCGGCTCCTTGAGGCGCTCGGACTGGTCGCCGCAGACGAGAGCGAGGTACACGCGCGTGATCGCTTCTCGGTGCTCGATGTCGACGAGCGACTGGTTCGCGAGCCGATCGTCGAGGCCCTCCGGGATCGCCTCCTCTGTGAACTCGTCCAGTACCGAGCCGACGCCGCGAGCGGTGAGGCGCCAGGCGAAGTAGGCGAGCCGCGGCGGGATGCCCTTGATGTGCCGCTTCACCAGATCGAGGTCTGCTAGCTTCTTCAACCGCCGGTGCCCTGCGGACTCGGACGAGAAAAACGCCGCGTTCAGCTCCGCGCTGCTCGCAAAGTGCACCCGCGCCAGCGTTCGAAGAATTTCCAGATCTCTTATCTCCAGCTTCGCCATTCGCCACCGCCTTATCGCTGCGTTCGTCCGACGCTGTCACGGCCACCCATCTTCCCCAGCTCGCACTCCCTACCCCTCGCCCCCCTCTCTGCTCTTCCTCTTCGCTCCTCTCTTCTCTGGTCCCAACCTCCTTTTCCTCCTCTGATCACCATCCCCACATCACTCCTTTTGATATGTCTCTTTATCTGTTTTGCTTTGCCTGCCTCCTGCCCTCTCGCCATCTCATCCCCCACCCCTCCTGACCCCTTTCCCCCGTTGTTGGGGGACTCGCCATTGATCTCAGCGGCCGCAGAGGCTTGAATTCGCGAGGAATTGGGATCTTTATTGCAGGATGGGAAATCAAACAGCACTCGACTGGTCAGCGAACGAGTTCGGTAAGGTAAAGTTCAAAGACGCCCGTTGGCGGACACGGCTGATTGCGATGGGAGCCCAAGCAGCACGGCGACCAAGGCGGTACGGTGTCGGAGGTGTTCAACGATGCCGCGGCGCGGCAGGGGGCCTACGGCCTGCTCGAATGCACGGAGGTGACTCGCCCGCAGATCGCCGAGGCGATGTTCACGGCAGATGCGCAGCGCTGTGCATCCTTGCCCTTCGTTTTCGTCCCCGTTGATGGCAGCAG
>JAYUBF010000196.1:0-5172 GCA_043741435.1 Myxococcales bacterium | reverse complement strand
GAGCCGTCAGGGTCCCACCCTGCTCACGCGGCGACTTCGCCGCGACGCAGCCTTTGGCTGCTCAGTTTTGACTCGCGCTCCGCGCGACTCTGGTTAGTGCGCCTGCAGCAGCTCTGGAGCTGGCTCCCCGCGTTCCGCGCTGTGGCGGAGGCACAGCACCTACCGACGGCCGCGACGCGCCTCGGTGTCAGCGCGCCAGCGCTTTGTCGCACCATCGGCCTCCTGGAAGATCGCCTGGGCGCCCAACGAGGTCCTCTCGTCGGCAGGTGCAGGCGCGTATCCGATCGGCAGCGCGAACGTGAAAGAGCTCTACGAGGACGGTCATGTCACAGGGCACGCGGTGTACGTGAAGGACGTCGCTGGTGGCCTTTGGACACGGTGATGCGGGCAAACCGAAGTTCAGCTGCGTCGGCTGCCACGCAGATGCTGGTCCCGATCACTTCGGGCACGACTTCGTGTTCACGCAGGTCCACTGACGGTCACGCCCATGTACCCGCGGACCCGGGTCGTGCTTAGCTAGCTGCCTCATGCGAACCCTCATCAAGAACGGCACGTGCGTGACGGCGAGCGACACCTATCAGGCCGACCTGTGGCTTTCGGACGGCAAGATAGAGGCGCAGACCGCGCCCGGGCTCGCGTTGGGCCAGCCGGACCAGACGATCGACGCGCAGGATCAGTACGTGATCCCCGGCGGCATCGATGCGCACACCCACCTCGACATGCCGTTCGGTGGGACGTCGTCCATCGATGACTTCGAGTCGGGCACGTTGGCTGCCGCGCACGGGGGCACCACCTGCATCGTCGACTTCGCGATCCAGAAGAAGGGCGAGATGATGCGCGCCGCCCTCGACACGTGGCACCAGAAGGCCGAGGGCAAGACGCTGGTCGACTACGGCTTCCACATGATCGCCACCGACGTGCCGCCACCGGTGCTGAAGGAGATGGGCGACATCGTCGACGAGGGTGTGACCTCGTTCAAGATGTTCATGGCCTACCCTGGCGTGTTCCTGCTCGACGACCAATCCATCTTCCGCGGGATGCTCCGCGCAGGCGAGCTCGGCGCGCTCGTGTGCATGCATGCGGAGACGGGGCTGCCCATCGACGTGCTCGTCGAACGCGCCATCGCGGCCGGGCACACCTCGCCCGTCTATCACGCGCTGACGCGTCCCGAGGTTGCCGAGGCCACCGGCACCGATCGCGCGATCGCGCTCGCCGAGATGGCCAAGGTGCCCGTGTACCTCGTGCACCTCTCCGCGCAGCGAGCGCTCGAGCGCGTGATGGAGGCGCGCGATCGCGGGCTTCCGACCTATGCCGAGACCTGCCCGCAGTACCTCTTCCTCTCCGAGGACGATCTCCGCGGCAAACCCGGCAGCGAGTATGGCGAGTTCGAAGGCGCCAAGTACGTCTGCACGCCGCCGCTCCGTCCCAAGCACCACCAGGATCACCTGTGGCGCGGCCTCAAGAACTACGACCTCCAGGTCGTCTCAACGGACCACTGTCCGTTCTGCATGAAGGGCCAGAAGGAGATGGGTCGCAACGACTTCTCCAAGATCCCGAACGGCATGCCGGGCATCGAGACGCGCCTGCACCTGCTCTACGAAGGCGTGCGCGAGGGGCGCATCTCGCTCAACCGCTTCGTCGAGATCACGTCCACCGCGCCCGCGAAGATCTTCGGCATGTATCCGAAGAAGGGCACGCTCGCCGTCGGTGCGGATGCGGACGTGGTGGTATGGGACCCGAACAAGAAGTTCGAGCTGTCGCACAAGAACCTCCACATGCGCGCCGACTACGCTCCGTTCGAAGGCAAGACCGTCATCGGCGCGCCAACGCACGTCTTCTCGCGCGGCGAGCTGGTGGTGGAGCACGACAAGACGCTCGGTAAGAAGGGCCGTGGCCAGTTCGTGAAGCGCAGGACGTTCACGCTATAGCTCAGCGCGCTCATCATCCATCACATCTTCCGACGGACAGAAAACAGGCGACGGGCGACCGGCGACAGGCAACGGTTGGGCGTCACGCGGCGCTGGGCGTTGCACGTTGCCTCGCGGTCTTCGCGGATGCGCTCAGGATCGCTGCGAGCTGATGTCCTTCATCGAGAAGCGCAGCTCTCCAATTTCCTGTTGCCGGTCGCCTGTTGCCGGTCCCCGGTTTCCGAAGCCACCTCCACTCATCGGCTCTCTAACCGGAGACTTGCCGAAGATGCGATGAATCATGAGAGCTCAGCGCGCGAGGCGTGCTCGAGCCGCGCGAGCGCCTGCGGGTACAGCGCCCGCGATGCCGACGCCGGCCAGTACCCACAGCAGCACGACCCAGGCGCGGAACGCTTTTACATCAACGCCGCGCTTGAAGTTGCTGGTGTACATCTCTCGCGTGGTCGACATGATCTCGTCGGTGAGCTTGGCGGAGTTGGCGGTGCCCTGGTTGTCGAGCTCGCGCTTCACGAGCTCGCGGATCTTGGCCTGGAGCACCGCAGCCTTGTCTTGCGTGTACGAGATCCCTTTCATGATCTCGTCGGCCCGCTGAACGAAGGCCTCGCCATCGCCTTGGGTGCGACGGCCGACCTGAAACTCCTGGGGTCCCGAATCGGAGTGGGAAGTCGTCTTGTATCGAGCGTCGTGCGCGGTGGCTTTCGACGTGCGCCACGCGTTGCCATCCTGCAATAGGACCTTGTTCCAGCCGTTGATGAGCGTGTTGATGTTCTGGGTGTACGTGGACCCGCTGGCCCACAGGTTCGCGATTTCCTGGTGCTGTGCCGCAGTGAGCACCTTGGTCCCCTTGAGGCCGCGGCTCTTGTCCTGCGCGTAGTCACCCTCGGCGTGGGTGGCAGAAGCCGTGCGGAGCTGCGGAAGGCCGGTCAATGACGGTTGCAGCGCACGCAACGCATCGAGCTTCGCCGAGCCAGCTTCGCCCTGGCCCTTGTTGTACGTGTAGGTGTGGGTGGTGTCGTCGTAGACCTGCTCGGAATAGGTCTCGGTGCTGTACGTGGTCTTGCCCTTGCTATCGGTAGAGCTCACCGTGCGCGTGCGCCACTCGGTGTGGTAGTTGTCGTGGTGCGAGTCGTCCCACGCAGCCCGCATCGCCGCGTTCACCGGGCGCAGCCCCTCGTGCACGAGCTGAAGCGGCCGAAGGCTCGCGCGGAGCGTCTGGATGTTGGTCGGGAGCTCTTCGAAGAGAGACGGTAGGGTGTGGCTGTGCGGATCGTGGTTGAGCTTGAGCTCGAGCTCCTTGGCGAACTTGCTTGCTTCGGAGCCAAGGCGAAGATGCTCGTGCGAGAGGTTCCAGGCCTCGAACACCTTCATCGCGGTCTCGTTGGTGGTGGCGAGGTACCGCGTTGCAGGGCTCAACGTTTCATCTTTCGCGGCCGCATCGCGCTCGATCTGGGAGATCTCGGAGAACGCGAGGGGGATGTGCGTCTCACGCGCGGACTCCATGTGGTACGCGAGCCCGCCTGCCAGGACGCCGCCCGTGACGGCCGAGGCCGCCATCACCTTCTGCAGCGTGGTGAACCGCGGACGTGCTTGCACCTTGCCGACGGTAAACTGCGACCGACTCGCCGGACCCGCGTATGCGACGGGCGGCAGGAGCACGAGGCCGGCGAGGCCGAGCGCCACCGCACGCTTGAAAAAATCGGAGCTGCGCGAGTTGGACATTGGGAACTCCTACTTCTTCGCCGAGAGGTCGATGGTGATGGGCTGCTCAGCACCCGCGCTGGCCTTGAAGTAAGCGGCCTCGGTGAAGCCGCTCATGTTGGCGAGCACGTTGGTCGGGAACCTGAGCCGATGCACGTTGTAGGCGGCTGCGGCGTCGTTGTAGCGCGAGCGCGCGATGAGCAAGCGGTTCTCGGTATCGGTGAGCGACGTGGTGAGCGCCTTGAAGTTCTCGTTCGCCTTCAAGTTGGGGTAGGCCTCCTGCACCGCGAGGATGGGCTGCAGCGCCATCGCCATTTGCTGGTTCGCTTGGAACGCGGCCGGGGCCGTCGTCGCCGACTTCATGGCTGCGCGCGCTTGCGCGACCGCGACGAGCGTGCCTTGCTCGAAGCTGGCGTAGCCCTTGGCGACCTCCACGAGATTCGGGATGAGGTCAGCGCGCCGTTGGAGGTTGTTCTGGATCTCGGACCACTCCGCCTTGACCGCCTCGTGCTCCCCGACGAGGCCATTGTAGGTCGAGCTCACGTGGAGGCCTGTGCCTCCGATCGCGAGCGCTGCAGCGCCGGCTATCACGTACCTCTTGATGCCGCGTTTGGCGGGAGCCGCGGCCGTGGCCGTGCCGGCACTTTTGCCGAAGGGCAGCGCATGGGATGGGCCCGCAGCGCCCAGGATGAACGTGCTGGCGGCGAGGACGAGAGTGATGTTGGAGGTCATACAACCCTGACCTTGCACCCGCTGTGCCGAACGCCTGGTCGAGGCAAACCGTTGATCTGCAATGCACGCTGCAGGATTGCTGAGGTCCGTTGTTCCCAGCAGCGGCGCTAGCGTGCGGTCCGGACCGCATCTTGACCTGCGCCTTCAAACGCGCGACTGATTTCGCCACCCCCTCGAGGAGCCCCGCACCATGGAAGACGCCCGCACCAACGCTCGCAGCCTTGCCGCCAAGCACACCTACGGCACCTGGCGTCGCCAGAAGGGCTGGAACCCGGTGCACGTGGTGTCGGCTTCGGGATCGCACTTCACGGATTCCGACGGCAAGCGCTACCTGGACTTCTCGAGCCAGCTCATGTGCTCGAACCTCGGCCACGACAACCAGGCCGTCATCGACGCCATCAAGAAGCAGGCGCAGGAGCTGTCGTTCGCCGCGCCGGGCTACGCTACCACTGCGCGCGCGGAGCTGGTGAACGAGCTGCTCGAGATCTTGCCGAAGGGGCTCACCAAGTTCTTCTTCACCACGTCGGGCACCGAGGCCAACGAGGCCGCCGTGAAGATTGCCCGCATGTACACGGGCAAGAACAAGATCATCTCGCGCTACGCGAGCTATCACGGGTCAACCGCGGCCTCGATCTCGCTCACCGGTGATTTCCGTCGCTGGCCCGTCGAAGGCAGCTCCACCGTTCCGGGCACCGTGTTTGCGCCTGAGGCCAACTGCTATCGCTGCCCGCTGAAGCAGAACCAGGCCACCTGCGACGTCGCCTGCGCCGACTACGTCGAGTACATGATCGAGCGCGAGGGCAACATCGCCGCG
>JAYUBF010000195.1:0-5200 GCA_043741435.1 Myxococcales bacterium | reverse complement strand
CGAACTCCTCGCCGCCGTAGCGGCCGACGAAGTCGTCGCGCCGCACATTCTCGCGGCACGTCTGCACCAGCGCCATCAGCACGCGATCCCCGATGGGGTGGCCATAGGTATCGTTCACCTTCTTGAAGTGATCGACGTCGATCAGCATGAGCGAGAATGGCGCCGGCTGAACGCCGTTGCGATCGACGAGCAGCGCTAGACGCTGGTCGAACGCCAGGCGATTGCCCGCACCCGTGAGCGCGTCGCGCAGAGCGTCCGAGCGTGCCTGATCGACGTCGCCCCGTAGCTGTTCGACCTCACGATGCAACGAGCTCACGCGCGCCGCGTCTTCGCGACGCTTTATCACCGTCGCCTCGCGCAGCTGCAGAACCTCTTGCCCGAGCTGTTGACGCAGCTCGCGGAGGTCACCGAGCTGCGAGATGCGCTCGAGACGACCCGCACGCTCCTGCACACGCTGCGTGTAGAGCTCGTTGTCCTGCGAGAGAACGTCGAGCCCACCGCGCAACAAGTCCACGATTCGCTTCAGCTCGCTCTCGCGCTCGGCCACGTAGCCTCTCGCGCGGTCGGCGTACGCGAGGATGTCCTCACGCGCATCCTGTACGTCGTTGCCGAGCTTGGAGGAGAGCTGATCGGTCTGGATGCGACGCGACAGCGACTCCACGGTTTCCTTCAGCTCATCGGAGCCGACCTCGGTGAGGTCGAGCGAGAGCTCCTTCACGCAGTGCAGCAACGCCACGACGGCGGTGCCCAGGAGCTCTTTCTTGGCGAAGGCATCGTGCGCGCGCTCGCGAAAAGCGGCGTCGGGTTCCCGTTTGCGCAGAGGCCACATGATGGAGTGGTTCGACCGATGTAGGCAACGCTTGAGGGCCTGGAGCGTCTCTATCTGCGCTCGGTCGGGATGGTAGGGTCGGTGACCCGGGAGTCTTTCGCTTTCTCCCGCCGCGCGGCGACCGCAGGCGCAGCGGTCTCACGCTGCACGATGATCGTGTTCTGCGACTGTACCGAGGTGGACTCCCGCGCGACGACAGACACGAAGTTCGCGCCGGGCCACAGTGGCACCTCGGCGTCGAAGCTCATCTCTTTCGCGTTCGTGCCGTTGCGGTTGGAGCGGTAGTACACCTTGCGCCGATCGATCTTGGCGCGGCGGTTGGAGACGAAGATGAACACGTCGGACAGCTTGTTCTCGTCGTGCGCCTTGCCGATGATGTGGAGCTTGTCGCCCACGACCACACCGGACACTTCCTTGAGCGCGAGCTTCGGCGGCGATACCTGCCATTTCTGCTCGAGCCCGCCGGTCGGCGCTGCGGTCGAGTCCTTCACGAGGTTGCGGGGCAGATAACCCGGGCGACCCTCGAGCTCCACGCGCACGAACTCGCCCGCGGTCCCCGTTGCCTTGAACACCGCGCCCTTCTTCGCGGTGCCGATGATCGAGGCGTCCTTCAGCGCGCCCGTGAGCACGGGCGCCTCGGCCGAAGTGGTGACCGATCCGCTGCGGGTCGCGGTGGCGATGGGCGGGTGCGTGTCGAACGACAGCTTGTCTTGCACATACTCGTGCAGCACGTCGTCGTACACCGACAGCTCGACGCGGAATTGCTCACCCGACAGCTCCTGCTTCACGTCGAAGGTGAAGTCCATCGTCTTCTCCTGACCCGGCTCGATGACGCCGAGCGGGAAGCGCCCCTTGTTGAAGAAGAGGCCGTCGCCGGAGAGGTTGCGCAGCTGCGCGATCGCATCCGGCGCCTTGCCCTCTCCGATGTTGCGTACGGTGACGTGCAGGCGAACGCCCTCGCCCTTCTGCGCGAGACCATCGCCGTTTCCGGAGAGGTCGTCGACGAGCTGGTACGCGTACGAGAACTGGGGACGCGGGGTGCCTGTGATCCTGATCGTGAACGCATCGGACTCGAGCTTGGTCTTCGCGCCGAGCTCCTCCGTCACGTCGAGCGTGAGCGGGTCGGTCCGCGTGAGCGCGTCCTTCGGCACCTTCACGTTCACCGTGAACGACTTGCTCTCGCCGGGGCCGATCTTTCCGAACAGGAACTCGCGGCCCTCGAAGAGGCCGTCGTCGCCCTTCACCATGCCGCGCACCTGAGCAGCGACGCCGGTGCCCTTGTTGGTGATCTTCGCCGTGACCTTCAACGTGTCGCCGGCCTTCACTTCGTTGTTGGTGCGATCGGTACTGATCGACCCCACCAGGCTGGGCTCGCCGGTGCCGCGCGTGCCGATGGGCGCCCAGTCGATGCCGATCTTCTTGAGCGCTTCCACCACGCGCGCCTGCTCTTCTTGCTCGCGCTTCTGGAAGAAGCCCTTCGAAGAGGCGAGCACCTCACGTCGGTGCCAGCCCTTGGCCTGCGCCACGAGGTCGCGTGCATACTGGATCTCGAAGTCCTCGACGAACTTGTCCTCGTCGGCGTTGAGATCGTCGAGCTTGTCCTCGTCGTCGGCGTCGTCGGCATCCGCGGTCTTCGTGTCGTCGCGGAGCAGGTCCTTCTTCGGCTTCTTGGGCGGGTCGATGGCGAGGTACTTGAGCGTGGTGAACGGCTTGTCGCCGGCCACGGCGTTCTTCGACGTGAGGTGGGCGTCGAGCTCGCTCTCGCTCATCCCCTTCCAGTCGCGAAAGAGCCACACCCCCTTGTCCTTCTCGATGGCGACGCGGTCCAGCTGTACGTCGGGCGTGATCCCGACGGACTGGATCGAGACGTCGCCCGGCGTCAGGTACTGCGCGATGGTGAGCTTGAGCGCGGAGCCGTCTTCGTCGTTGTCGTACACGACCTGCACGGAGCCTTTACCGAAAGTCTTCGTGCCGATGATGATCGCGCGGTCGAGGTTCTTGAGCGCTCCAGCCACGATCTCGGAGGCCGAAGCGGAGCCGTGGTTCACGAGCACGGCCATCGGCATGTGCGGCTGACCACCGGGAGCGGCGGCCTTGTCTTCGCGCTGCTTGTTCGCGTAGCCGACCGTGGACACGATGGTGCCCGAGTCCACGAACTCGTCGGTCACCTTGATGGCCTGGTCGAGGAGGCCACCCGGGTTGGAGCGCAGATCGAAGACCAGCGACTTCATTCCCTTTTGCTTCAGCTCTTCCATCCCGGCGCGCAGCTCGTCGGTCGAGTTGCCCGCAAAAGATCCGTGGAGCTTGATGTAGCCGACGTTGTTCTTGAGCATGTGCGCGTCGACGGTCTTCACGCGGATGACATCGCGCGTCAGAGTGAACTTCTTGCCTGAGCCCGGGACATCGGCCAAGCGCTCGAGGTACAGGTCGACCTTGGTGCCCGGCTCGCCGCGCAGGCGACCGACGGCGTCTTCGAGCGCCATGTTGACCGTCGAGTCACGACCGATGCGCACGATGCGATCGCCGCGCTTCACACCGGCGTTGCCGGCCGGAGTGCCCGGCATGGGACGCATGACGGTGAGCGCGCCCTTGCGGATCGCGATGACGATGCCGAGCCCACCGAACGAGCCACGCGTCTGCACCTTCATCTCTTGGTTCGATGTGGGGTCGAGCAGCGTGGAGTGCGGGTCGAGCGTGGACAGCATGCCGTTCACGGCCGCGTACTCGATGTTGCGCACCGTCTCGCGGTCCATGCCCGGGGGCAGGTTCTGCGCGATGAAGCGGAAGATCTCGCGCATACGGGTGGCGAGCGTCCAGGGTGAATCGACGTCGGCGGTCGCGAAGCTGCGCTCCGCGGTCTCGACGCGAACGGTCACCTTGCTCTTGTCGACCGACGGCTCGACGAGCACCTCGGCCACCGACTTTTGCACCTGGTCGAGCGCCGAGAGCAGCATCTGCTTCGGGTCGACGCGCGTGGGATCCACGTACGCGTCGTTCACGTGCATGAGCGACTTGTTGAAGATGCGGAGCGCCGTGAGGTCGTACGGCTTGTCATTGTCCTTCTGCGCGGCACGCAGCGGCTCGGGCCCGAGGGCGAGCTGTCCCTGCGGCCCCCGACGCGAGAGCGTGAGGAACAGAGCAACGACCAAGCTTGCGGCGACGACGAGGGGCTTTACCGCGCGGCGCAAGCCGCGGTAGGGGCTATCGAACAGGTCCATAGGGTCCTTACGGGCAGGCGCGGAGCGCCCGAATCTAAACGAGTGTAGGATGAGCTGTCGGGGAAGTCGACCGTGCAAAGGCGCCCTTCGGTCGAGACGGCGGCGAGCTGCTCTTCGACCTCATCGCGCACCGCTACGAACGTCGCAGCTTGATCGTCACGCCCAACCTGCCTTTTGCAAAGTGGCCGAAGGTCTTCGGCGACGACGAGAAGCTCACGACAGCGCGCCTCGACCGTCTCGCTGACCGCCCCACGGTGATTGTCACCAAGGGCAAGAGCTTCAGAACGCGACGTCGTCAGGCTCAGCCGGCAACGCCAGAAACGGAGGAGCCAGAACCGACAAAGCCGAAGAAACGAGAAGATGACTACCCGCGGGGTGGATCAGTTTCAGAGCGGCCGGCTTGAAGCAAGAGCTCGATACGAACTAGAGCGTTCCACCGTGTGTGGTTCGTGTATGGTCTGTGTATGGCCACAAAGACGGTCTCCATCGAGGTCGACGCCTACGAGCTGCTCGCCCGCGAGAAGCGCGATAGCAGCGAGTCTTTCTCGAGGGTCATCCGTCGCTTGTTCGCCGAGCGGCCCGCGCTGACTGCCGGCGAGCTCCTCGATGCGATGAAGCCGCTCGCGCCCGTCGGCGCTGGGCCTCGTCGAACGAAGTCGCGGCGTCGTGCTGCTCCTTGATACGAGCTTCCTCGTTGAGCTCGAGGACGAGGTCGTGCGCAAGGCCGCTGGTCCCGCGACCGCCGTTTTGGCCGCTCATCGCCGTGCACCCGTCGCGATCAGCATCGTGAGCTTCGGTGAATTTGCCGAAGGCTTCGTCGACGCAGTCGCGTTCAACGCCTTCATCAGCCGTTTTCGCGTGCTTCAGCTTTCGCGCGCCATTGCGTGGAGAGCCTCGGTGGTCCAGTCCTCGCTGTCGCGGCGCCTGGGTGAGAACGATGCGTGGATCGCGGCCACCGCGTTGGTGTACGAAGCGACGCTCGTCGGGCGCGAGCGCGCGTTCACGCGGGTCCCAAGGCTCGACTATCACGCGTTCTGACCCCACCCGGGCGGACTCTGACGGACCTTCCCCGGATACTCAAGTCGCCGCCCTCGTTAATGTGATTGAAATTATTTGATTTTAACTCGCTGCGGTCCGTTTTCGCGCAGACAAC
>JAYUBF010000194.1:0-1506 GCA_043741435.1 Myxococcales bacterium | reverse complement strand
CGCCGTCGATGACGTGCTGCGCGTTTCGCGTCGGCGTGTAAGAAAAATTGAAATAGACAGTCTCCAGCTTGCCATCGCGCATCAGCTTGACAGGCATCTCGATCGCGATGAACGGCGTGCCCGTGCGCATGACGTTGAGCAGCAGGTCGTCGAAGCCTTGGCCGCGCAGCTCGGGCATGGCCTCCATCAGAGGCTTGCCGATGACGTCGCTCGTCCGCCCCCACGTCTTTAGAATGCCCGGATTCGCGAGATCGATGGTGAGGTCGGGGCCGCGCAGGATGCCGACGGCGGCAGGTGCATCCATGAGCGAAGCGCGCGCCGAGTCTGCCTGCTGCTCCAGGCGCATCGCCGCCAGAACGAGGTGCTCGTTGGCCTCGCGCTGGCTTCGAAGCAGGTCGGCGTCGCTCCACGGCATCGCGCTAGCGCTCTCCGGGACGTGAATCTGTGGACCCATTTCGCCTCTCCCAATGCGTGGGAGCCCCCGTAAGGAGTCCTTCGTACGCCCGCAGCGGCTCGCCGACAAGGAGCGCGGCATCCGGCGTGATCTCGTATTCGCAGAGATCCTTGCTGTGGTTGCTACCCCGCACCTTCACGACGCTGATCGCGCGCCGAAGTTGCCCGCCGATCTCCAGGTAGCGCTGCATGAGGATGGCGTCGCACAAAAACGCGATGCCGTGCGGACTGAACTGGAGGTTGGTGAACGAATCCGGAAGCTCGACCGTGGACATGACTGTGACGCCCATCCCGGTGAGCGCGCCTACCATGCGATAGAGCGACTCGCGAAAATCTTCGCGAAACGTCGGCGCGAGGGCCAGCTCGAGCCCGGAGAGCGAGTCGATCACCGCACGCTTTGCTCCGGTGCGGACGACCGCTTCGCGGATCGCCGTCAGCGTCTCGTCGATCGAGAGATCGAGCGGGCGCACGTAGACGATCTCCAGCTTCTTCTCCTTGGCGAGGCGGTCGAACGCGTCGCCATGCGGGGTGGTTTGCAGATAGTCGTTCGGCCGTTTCTCGAAGACCGCGACGACCCCGTGCTCGCCTTGCCGGATCCCTTCGAGGATGAACTGGTTCGAGAGCACAGTCTTCCCCGATCCCGACGGGCCGGCGATCAGCACGGAATACCCTCGTGGGATCCCGCCGCCCATCATTTGATCGAGCACCGGCACGCCGGTCGTGAGCCGATCGCCCAGCGGCTTGATTGAGCCGGCCCCCTCCTCCGGCTTGAGAATCCGAGGGTAGACCCTGATGCCGTCGGCCGTGACGCGCATGGTCTGCAGGCCGGGGATCTGCTCTTGTCCACGCATCTTCTGAACTTGAAGCTTCCGAACGATCGAGTTTCGTTCGACGGCCTGCTGGAGCCAGACGATGCCGTCGGCCACCGTGAAGACCGAGTTGTCATGCTCGCCATCGCCATACTCGCCGAGCAGAAACGTCGTCGCTTCGCAGCTCGTCAGGTGGATCGCGAGGCGCTGCATGAAGTCCTGCACCTGCAGCTCGCCGGCCTCT
>JAYUBF010000193.1:0-40910 GCA_043741435.1 Myxococcales bacterium | reverse complement strand
CACCGGGCAGCGTCACCCTCAGCCGCGGCCTACGTGAGGTACTCGTTGCAGCGCGCGTCCTTGCTGCAGTGGGAATCCGCCTGTGACTAATGGCGAGTACCCCCGTCGGGGGGACTGTGAAAGGGGTGTGTAAGAAAGTTGCTACTTCCTGCCCCTTGGTGCTCCTTTTGCTCCCTGTTCCGCGTGTTGTGGAACACCAAAAAGCTTGGAACCTATTGATTTTACTGGTGCGCCCGACACGATTCGAACGTGTGACCACCGGCTTCGAAGGCCGATGCTCTATCCAGCTGAGCTACGGGCGCGGACGAGACACGCGTATGGTTACGCGAGCGCGTCCTCCCCGGCAAGACCAGAGAGTGGTCGCCGAGAAATGATCTAGTATCCGCGCATGAAGCGCGCGTGCGTCATCGGAGCTGGCCCGTCGGGCATTGCCGCGGCTCGTGCGGTCCTCGCGTCCGGGCAGTTCGAGCTCGTCGTGTACGAGCGCGGCCAGGAGGTCGGCGGCAACTGGGTCTTCAACGACGCGCTGGGCCACTCGAGCGTCTTCGAGACGACCCACATCATCAGCTCGAAGCGCTTCTCGCAATACGAAGACTTTCCGATGCCGGACGACTATCCGGACTATCCGTCGCACAAACAGCTGGCCGCGTACTTCCAAGCATACGCGCGTCACTTCGACATCTACCGCCACATCCGCCTCGGCACGACGGTGCTGCGCTGCGAGCCCCTCGCCGATCACCGCTGGCGGGTGACCACTACCCGCGTCGGCGAAGAGGATCAGCGTAGCGACTTCGACTTCTTGTTCGTGTGCAACGGCCACCACTCGGTGCCGCGCATGCCGAGCTATCCGGGCACGTTCTCGGGCCGGATCATGCACTCGCACGACTACAAGCGAGCCGCGCCGTTCCGGGATCAACGCGTGCTCGTCATCGGTGGCGGCAACTCTGCGTGCGATGTCGCCGTCGAGACTGCGCGCGTCGCGAAGCGCGTCGACATGTCATGGCGCCGCGGCTATCGTATCATCCCGAAGTTCGTCGGTGGCGTGCCCACCGATCACATCCACGACTTCATCTTCAACAAGCTCGGCTTCGTGCCCTGGCGCATGCGTGCGCGGATGCTCGAGATGGGCATGAACGTCTACATCGGCACCAACACCGCGCACGGGCTGCAGGAGCCTGATCACGGCTTCGGCGAGACCCACCCCACGCTCAGCTCCGAGCTCCTGTACTTCATCCGACACGGCGAGATTCATCCGCGCGTGGACATCGCTCGCTACGATGGCAACACGGTGCACTTCGTCGATGGGAGCTCGGGAGAGTTCGACGTGATCGTGGCGTGCACCGGCTTCACCATCGCGCACAGCTTCTTCGACAAGGCGCTGATCGATTTCTCGTCGGGTCCCGTGCCGCTGTATCTGAAGATGCTGCACGCGGAGCATCCTCAGCTGTTCTTCGTCGGGCTCTTCCAACCCCTCGGCTGTATCTGGCCCGCGGCAGAGCTCCAAGCCAAGCTCGCCGTGCAGAAGATGGAAGGGCAGTGGAGACCGCCCGAGGATCTGCACGCGGCGATCACGCACGAGCTCGAGCACCCCGACGTGCGTCAGATCGAGACGCCGCGCCACACGATCACCGTCGACTACCCGGTATTCCGTATGAAGCTGCTGCGCGCCCTCGGCCGTGACGACTAATTGCAATGCCGTTCGGTTAGCCGCCAACAACGTGTTCGATGCGGCTTCTCAGAGAATCGCCATGGCGCCAGCAGACCGCCAAGATCAGCACCAGTTGCTTTCCGGCTGGCGCTCCTCGTCCGCCGTCCTATGTGAACGGCATTGCGACTAATCGCGCTTTTTGGCGACGGTCGGATCGTCGGTGATGAGCACCGGCATGTCCTTGCCAGCCTGCAGGACCATGCGCATCGGCGTCTCGCGATAGCCATCGTTCACGCGAGGACCGTTGGGGTCAGGCTCCGCGTGCGCGATTCCAGCGACGGTGACTGATTCGCCGGTTTCGATCACGGCTTCGTGATAGCGCAGCGAGCGATTGAACAGGATGCCGGTGGTCTTCTCCCCGTACTTGGAGAGAAAGCGCTCGAGCGCCGGCGTGGGATCCGTCCACACGTTCGACGCGAAATCACCGTCTTGCTCGAGCGCCATCAGCGCACCGTCGACGGACACACGGAGCGTGTCCGTCTCGTCGCGGATCGAAAAGTCGCGTCCCTCTTCCTTGCACAGGATCTGGCTGTAGCTCTTGCCGTGCTTCTCCTCGACGATGACGCGCCAATACGCGCAGGGGCGCCCAGTGAGCGGGGCTTCGATCGGCGAGTCGAGGGGGAGGACGGTGCCGACGAAGCGGGCGTACGTGCCGTCGGGTAGGTGGCGGATCGCGCGACGCGGCGCTTTGCGGAGGCGGCGCTTCACCTTGCGGTCGGCGTCTCGGAGGAAGTTGTACGCGATGATGCTCGCGACGACGGTCCCCCAAACCAGGAAGACGGGATCCATGGACGCTCGGCTTAGCCGGCGCGGCGCTGGGCCGATGTGACGGTGTTCTCGACGAGACACGCGATGGTCATCGGCCCGACGCCGCCCGGCACCGGCGTGATCGCGCGTGCGCGCTCGGCGGCGGCGGCGTACTCCACATCGCCACACAGCTTGCCCGCGCGCGGGCCCTCGGTCAGCCGGTTGATGCCCACGTCGACCACGGTGGCGCCGTCCTTGATCCAATCTCCGCGCACCAGCTCCGGCTTGCCCACGGCGGCGATGACCAGGTCCGCCGCGCGAACCACCGACGGCAAATCGGTCGTGCGCGAGTGACACACGGTGACCGTCGCGCTCTCGCCCAGGAGCAACGCGGCCATGGGACGGCCGACGATGTTCGAACGGCCGACGATCACGGCGTTGATGCCAACGAGCTGGGTCTTCGCGTGCGCGAGCATGCGCATCACCCCGAGTGGCGTGCACGGCACGAAGCGCGGCTTGCCCGTCCACAGCCGGCCGACGTTCTCGGTGTGGAAGCCGTCCACGTCCTTGTTCGGCGAGATCGCGTCGATGACCTTCGCCTCGCTGATCTGCTTCGGCAGCGGCAGCTGCACGAGGATGCCATCGACGCTCGGGTCGTCGTTGAGCCGCGCGACGAGCGCGAGCAGCGCGGACTCGCTGGTGTCGGCGGGGAGCTTGTGATCGAACACGGCGACGCCTGCCTCTTCGCAGGCCTTGGTCTTGTTGCGCACGTACACCTGCGAGGCCGGGTCTTCTCCGACGAGGACCACGGCCAGGCCGGGCGTGACACCGCGCGCGATCAACGCTTGGGCGTGGATGCGCTGGCCATCGCGCACCCGCTGCGCGATGAGCTTTCCATCGAGGACGAGGGCGCTCACTTGGCCACCTGCGCGGGCCTGGAGAGCGTTCGAATGACGGCTTGCTGCAGCGCCACGAACGAGGGCGGCGTCTCGAGGAGCTCGTCTGCGCCTTCGATCTTGCCGAGCTCGCGGGTGCGAAGATCGCCCGCCAGCAAGATCACGGGCACGCCGTTGCTCTGCTTGACGCGTGACACGCTGCGTGTGGAGAGCTCGGTCGAACGCTCCACGTCGAGAATCACGAGGTCGGGATGCGCGGCCAACGCCACGTCGGCCTCCGCGTTCGTGGTGGCCTCGAGCACCTCGCACGAGATGATCGAGCGCATGTAGCGAGCGAGCATGTTCAGACGCTCGGGGGTTCCGGCCAGAACCAGCACGGTGAGGCCCTCGAAGTCCTGCACCATGAGATCGATTGCATCGCCGTAGCGCTCGTCGAGCTCGCGCAACTGGACACCCATACCGTCGGGGAGACCGTCCGGCGAGGCCATGCGCACCCACGCCACGTAGCCGACGAGCTCGAATCCACCGTGCTCCGGCACGTCGATCCGCAGCGACACTTCGGTGCCCATGTTGAGTGGCGTCGCCGACTCGATGAAGATGCCGCCCTTCGACAAGTTCACCGAGTACGACACGAGGAAGGCACCCTTCGTGCGGTAGGAGACCTGAAAGCGAGCCGGAACGCGCGAGTCGCGCCGGTTGCTCGTGCTCACCGGCGCAACATCCGCTCGAGCAGGCCATCGAGCTGGTCGAGCGAGTGGTACTCGATCTCGAGTGAGCCTTGCTGCGCGTCTTTTTGCACGACGCGCACGCGCGTTCCGAGGGCACGCTCGAGGCGTTGCTCGAGGTCGCGCACGGCGGGCGACGGCGCGATCAGCGGCCTCGTATTCGCCCCGGGCTTCGCGTTCGCATCGTCGCCGCCACCGCGCTCCTTGCGCACCAGCAGCTCCGTCTGACGAACCGACAGCTGGCGCGCGATGACGCGCTCTGCGGTGCGCTCGATGGCCGCGTTGTTCTCGAGACCGAGCAGCGCACGCGCGTGCCCCATCGACAGCTGCCCCGAGCCCACCTTGCGCAGCACCGGTTGTGGCAGCTTGAGGAGGCGCAGCGCGTTCGCCACCGTCGCGCGATCACGACCCACCCGTTCGGCCAGCTTCTCCTGCGTGTAGCCGTGGTCCTTCACGAGGCGCTGGTAGGCTTCGGCTTCCTCGATGGGGTTGAGGTCTTCACGCTGCAGGTTCTCGACGAGCATCAGCTCGAAGGCATCCTCCGACGAGGTGTCCTTCACCACCACGGGTACGGCGCGCAGGCCGGCGCGTTGCGCCGCGCGCCAGCGACGCTCGCCGGCGATGAGCCAGTAGCCACCGCCTTGTGCCTGCGGTCGCTGGCGCACCACCAGCGGTTGCACGATGCCCTGGCTGCGGATCGAATCGGCGAGCTCGGTGAGCTTGGCGTCGTCGAAGATCTGCCTTGGATTGTCGTCCGACGGGTAGATCTCCTCGATGGCGCACTCGAAGAACTCGCGCCGCAGCACCGCCTGCGCGGCATTTCCGGGTGCCGCACCGGCGCCGGGGATGAGTGCCGCGAGGCCACGTCCGAGCGCTTTGCGCTTGTCTGTTTGGCTCATGCCTCGCTCCTGCTCAGGCCGCCACGCCGCGTGCGCGATGCAGGAGCTCCTGCGCCAGCGCGAGGTAGCTCTGGCTTCCCGACGAGCGATGGTCGTAGAGGCAGATCGGTTTTCCGTGCGATGGCGCCTCGGACAAGCGCACGTTGCGCGGAATGCTCGTGGTGTAGACCTTGTCCGGGAAGTGATTGCGCACTTCGTCGGCGACCTGCTGCGTGAGGTTCATGCGAGCATCGACCATCGTGAGCACGATCCCGTCGAGCTCGAGGTTCGGATTCATGTCCATCCGTACGTGCTCGATGGTCTCGAGCAAGCGGGACAAGCCTTCGAGTGCGTAGTACTCGCACTGCATCGGGATGACGACAGCCGACGCGGCGACGAGCGCGTTCAGTGTGAGGAGGCCGAGCGAAGGTGGGCAGTCGAGCACCACGTAGTCGTAGCGATCGATGACCGGTGCCAACGCGCGCTTGAGGCGTTGCTCGCGTTCCTCTATGGCCACGAGCTCGATCTCCGCGCCTGCCAACTCGCGCGTCGCAGGGACCAGCCAGAGGTTGGGCACCTCGGTGAGCTGGGTCAGCTCGCGAACCGGGCGCTCGAGCGTGAGCGCCTCGTAGATGCCTTCCTGGACGGTGCCACGCGGCATGCCGAGGCCCGAGGTCGCGTTCGCCTGCGGGTCCATGTCCACGACGAGGACCTTGCGGCCTTTTTGGGCGAGGGAGGCGGCGAGGTTCACCGAGGTGGTCGTCTTGCCGACGCCTCCTTTTTGATTCGCGATGGCAAGAATGCGAGTCATTTGCACCGGCTCCGGGCCGCGCTTTTACCACGGGTGCTGCGCGCTTAGCGCGTTACAGCAAAGCATCGGAGCAAAAAATTTGCTGTAGGTAGGGGCTACGGATACTTTGTGGGCGGTTCGCACACATGTAGGTAGCCTAGGTCGCCAGCGAAGAGGGGGTTCGATGCGAGGATATGCGGTTCCCAAGATCTATCGGTCGTTCGAAGAGTTCGAGCGGGACGAGCTGCGCAAGCTCGACGGCATCCACCTCAGCATCGACGACATGCTCGAAGACATGTTCCCGGCCGAGACCGAGGAGCAAAAAAACCAGCAAGCGGCGGGGACCAAGTGAGCTACGCCACGATCGAAGATTCCACGACCGAGTTTCCCATCGAGCGACGTCGCGGACGCTGGTCCGATCACAAGGTCGTGCGCCACTTCACCAAGCGCGATGCCTTCTTCATCACCGCGATCGGCTACCTCGCAGGCACGTGGATCGGCATCCACCTCGCGCTCGTCTGAGCGACCCGATCGTATGATGGCCCATGGTCATCACGCGAAGAGTCGCTGTGGCAGATGGCGCGCGAATCGTACGCGGCGTTTCGCAAGCTGCCTGCCGTCGAATACGGTATCTACGACTGTCCCACCTACGTGTTCCAGCGCAAGCCGTTCGGGCCCGACTCGCTGCTCAACTTCGATAGCCCGGTGCACGAGCTCTTGCCCGGCATGCGCGATCTTCTACCGTCGGAGAAGCCGGTGGATCTTCCGGTCGCGCGCACGTTCCAAACGATGATGATCGAGCCTGCGACGTATCTGCCCGCCGTGGTGAAGGCGCACGCGCAGGCCGGAGGCGCCATCGTCATTCGCGCGCTTCATTCGCTCGCCGACGTCCAAGCGCTTCCCGAGCGCACCATCGTCAACTGCACCGGCCTCGGCGCGGCCACGCTGTTCGACGACAAGGAGATGTATCCCATCAAGGGTCAGCTCACCATCCTGCGACCGCAACCCGAGGTCGCCCTGCGTTGCATTGGTGCGGCCGAGAGCAAGTTCACTGTGCCAAGGGATGTGTGTCGGCGAGCACGGACGGCGGCGTCATCGGTGCCTGCGCCGAGTAACGCCTCGGTTGCTGTTGACTCCTCGTATGCGGGCGGCTTACGTTGCCCCATCGCAGATCCGTCTTCCGGTTATGGTGGAGGCCTGCGAATGAGGAGACCACAGCGATGACGAAAGTGAAGGGCGGCCCCACGGGCGAGGGCGGACCCGTCGAAGTGCCGGAGGTGTTGTCCATCCTCCCGCTGCGCAACTCGGTTTTGTTCCCCGGGTCGATCATCCCGATCGATGTCGGCCGTCGCAAGAGCGTGCGGCTCGTCGAGGAAGCGATCTCGAAAGAGAAGCCGGTCATCGGCATCCTCACGCAGCGCGACGCGCGCACCGAGGATCCTTCGGAAGGCGACATGTACACCGTGGGCTGCGCGGCGCGCATCCTCAAGGTGATCAAGCTCGCCAAGGACAACTTCTCGGTGATCTTGCAGGGCGTCTCCCGCATCAAGGTGCAGGAGTACAACCAGCAGGAGCCGTTCATCACGGCCCGCGTCCAGGCGGTTCCCGATCCGACGTCGACCGACGTCGAGCTCGATGCGCTCGTCATGAACCTCCGCGACATCTTCAAGCGGGTCGTGAAGCTCATGCCGGAGATGCCGAAGGAAGCCGGCGCGCTCGTCGAGAGCGTCACCGAGCCCGGCCAGCTGGCCGATCTCATCACGTCCAACATCGACATCCAGGTCGACGAGAAGCAGGACGTGCTCGAGACCTTCGATCTGAAAGCGAGGATGAGAACTGTCTTGCAGTTCGTCTCGCGGCAGCTCGAGGTGCTGAAGGTCCGCGAAAAAATAAACACGCAGGTCCAGGAAGAGATGGGCCGCAACCAGCGCGAGTACGTGCTGCGCCAGCAGCTGAAGGCCATCAAGGAAGAGCTGGGTGAGCTCGACGACTCGAGCGGTGACCTCGACGAATTCAAGGAGAAGATCGCCGAAGCCAAGATGCCGCCCGACGTCGAGAAGGTGGCGATGAAGCAGTTCGAGCGGCTGAAGGTGATGCAGCCTTCGTCTGCCGAGTACACCGTCACGCGCACGTACATGGAGTGGCTCGTCGAGCTCCCGTGGTCCGTCAGCACCGAGGACAAGCTCGACATTCAAGAAGCACGCGACATCCTCAACGCCGATCACTACGACCTCGAGAAGGTCAAGAAGCGCATCCTCGAGTACCTCGCGGTACGCAAGCTCAAGGCCGACAAGAAGGGCCCGATCCTCTGCCTCCTCGGCCCCCCCGGCGTCGGCAAGACCTCCCTCGGTCGCTCCATTGCCAAAGCAATGGGGCGCAAGTTCGTGCGCATCTCGCTCGGCGGCGTGCGCGACGAGGCCGAGATCCGCGGTCACCGTCGTACGTACGTCGGCTCGCTGCCCGGACGCATCATCCAGTCGCTCAAGAAGGCGGGCACCAACAACCCGATCTTCATGCTCGACGAGCTCGACAAGCTAGGCCACGACTTCCGCGGCGATCCCGCATCGGCGCTGCTCGAGGTCCTCGATCCGGAGCAGAACAACACCTTCTCCGATCACTACCTGGAGGTGACCTTCGATCTGTCGAAGGTCATGTTCCTGGCGACGGCGAACGTCATCGATCCGATCCCGCCAGCGCTCAAAGATCGCCTCGAGATCCTCGAGATCCCGGGTTACACCCGCGACGAGAAGCGCAACATTTCGCGTCAGTTCCTCGTGCCGAAGCAGCTGGAAGAGCATGGTCTGACCAACGAGAACGCAGAGCTCACGGACAGCGGCCTCTCGGAGGTCATCGACAGCTACACGCGCGAAGCGGGCGTTCGTAACCTCGAGCGCGAAGTGGGCTCGGTGTGCCGTGGGATCGCGGTGAAGATCGCGGAGGGCTCGACGGCGAAATTCGTCATCGAGGCCAAGGACGTTCCCGAGTATCTCGGGCCACAGAAGTACCAGTCGGAAGTGGCCGAGCGCACCGCCGAGCCTGGCGTGGCGACCGGTCTCGCGTGGACACCGGTGGGTGGCGACATCCTCTTCATCGAAGCCACGCGCATGCCGGGCAAGGGAACCATGGTCCTCACCGGCCAGCTCGGCGACGTCATGAAGGAGTCGGCACAGGCGGCCCTGTCGTACGTGCGTGCCAATGCGCGCTGGCTGGGCATCGAGGAGAACTTCCTCGAGAAGCACGACATCCACGTGCATATCCCGGCGGGCGCAATTCCGAAAGACGGTCCTTCTGCGGGCGTGACGATGTTCACCGCACTCGCTTCGATGCTCACCGGCAAGCCGGTTCGCAACGACGTCGCGATGACGGGTGAGATCACGCTGCGCGGCAACGTGCTGCCGGTAGGCGGTATCAAGGAGAAGCTCCTTGCCGCTCACCGGGCCGGTATCAAGCGCGTCATCATGCCGGAGCGGAACGAAAAGGACATGATCGACGTTCCGGAGCAGGCGAAGAACGAGATGGAGTTCTTCTTCGTGAAGAAGATGGACGAGCTCCTTCCGCTCGCGCTCACCGAGATGCCGGAGAAGTTCCAGAAGCCGACGTCGAGTCAGCCCGTGACGGAGAAGCCACCCACCACGCCTGCCGGCTCCGCCTGACAGCCACGTGAATCACTGCCTCGTTCGTTAGATAGAGGACGTGATCGTTAATTTCTTATCGAGTGTCTTTTCCCAGTACACCTGGTGCCACCCGAGTTCCTGAAGGACACTCGTATCGTCTAGAAATCACGTATTGCTTGACGTTGGTTTGATCTTTGCGTTAGGCACCCTCGTCCAAGGCCTCGGCCAGAAGGTGACTATGCACAACGAGCGACCAAGTCAGTTTGGGAAGAAGCGAGCATGGGGCGTACTGCTGGGAGTGGCCGCCTGCGTCTCGTTGCAAGCGGGTTGTCAGGCGCAACGAGACACGGTCAACCGTGTCCAGCCAGACTACCTCGACAAGAACGATCTTATTCCCAACCAGTACGCTGCGCTGACGACGACCGACATGGTCCCGGCGCAAGTCACTGCGAAGCTCATCGCCAAAGAGCCGATGTTCTACACGCAGAACACGCTCATCTCGAAGCCGACCACCACCGGCTTCACCGGCCTCACCTCGTACAGCGCGTCCGACAAGATCCGCTGGGAGGTCACCGAGAACTCGCTCGTTGCCCGTCAGGCCTATGAGTTCGTCAAGAACGCCCCCGGTGGCACGGCTGGCATCGGCCAGAAGCCGCAGACCGGCGACGTGATCGGCATCTTCCGCATCACCTCGCACTTCGACATTCGTCGTGAGTACAACACGACGACCGGTGAAGAGTTGAACGTGGTCGGCGAGAATACCAGTGACCGTCCCTGGTATCAGCGCCGTTACATGCACGTCGACTGGTCGCAGAACCTCGTGACCGGCTACAACTCGATTTTCCAGTACGAGGAGTGGACCAACCAGGTTCGCGCCGAGCCGATTCCGGTATTCGTGAACACGCCGAACGACCCGAATGCTCCCGTGTTCGAGTACACGGGCGAAGGCGACAAGCGCAAGCTCACCTACTTCGACATCGTCAACCAGATGGTTCTCCACCCGGAGACGGCCAACCTCGGTGGCGACTACGTCAACATCCCGGTTTGCATCTTCGGCGAGGGTGAGACCTCCTGCGCCCCGGCCGAGGTCACGATGCGCCTCGCCTTCCGCCGCGTCGACCCGACGCGCGATTACGAGCCGGCCAGCCTGAGCGAGCCGCTGCCCGACGCGCTCGGCAACGTCGCCAGCGTTCCGCACCTCAACATGGAGCGCTTCGGCTTCTTCGACGTGACCCGCATCGGCTGGGACACGGTTCAGAAGAACGTCCTCGACACGCAGCGGCAGCACTTTGCGTCGCGCCACAACCTGTGGGTACACCACCACGCGCAAGTGTTCGGTGCGGCTACCGGCAAGCTCTGCAACTTCGACACGGATTGCGGCGACGCTTCTCAGGCCTGCAACATCGGTGACCAGCTCGCCGACTCCACGCACCGCGGTCAGTGCGCGGCGCTCGCGTACCACCACATCACCGGCGACATCGCCTGCACCACCGACGACGATTGCCGTCAGTACAGCGACACCGGAGGTGTCTCGCGCACCGCCAGCTGCAACACCGCGGCCAAGCTGTGCGGCGAGCACATGATCCGCTGCAGCTCCGATGCGGATTGCGCCAGCGTCGGCGCCCGCTCCACCTGCGACGTCGCCATCGGCTACACCCGCGCGGACAACCGTGGCCTCTGCCTCCTGCCGTTCAAGCAGCGCCAGGTTCGCCAGGTCGTCTACCATGAGTCGCTCGGCTTCCCCGAGTACATGCAGCCCGTCACCGAGTCGATGGTGTCCGAGTGGAACTCGGCGTTCCGCGAGGCCGTGACCTCCGCTCGTCGTCACGAGTGCGAGCTCAACAGCAACATCGATCCGAGCACGACCGACCCGAGCAGCAACCCGTGCAACGACGACAAGGTCACCGGCCTCGCGACGGAAGTCGGCGGCGATGCGCAGTTCCCGTTCGTCGGTTGCCACAGCCCGGTCTGGGGCGCTGCGGAAGGCGCTGGCCAGCGCTCGCAGGCCGACGTCGATGCTGCGCACGCCAAGGGCTGGGACCTCGCTGCCTGCGGTCCGCAAGGCACCTCGGCTCGCCTCGGCGACATGCGCTACAGCATGATCGGCTCCATCACCGATCAAGACAACCAGGGCTACTGGGGTCTCGCCAACATCGCTTCGGATCCGGAGACCGGTGAAATGGTCGTCGGGCGTGGCGCCGTGTGGCAGACCATCACCGATTACTACTCGAACCAGGTCATCGAGTACGTGAAGCTCCTCACGGGTGAGCTCGAGCCCGGCGACGTCATCCAGGGCGGCGATCTCGTCGCCAGCATGAAGGCCGTGGGCCTCGGTCAAACGCCGAGCGCCGCGATCTTCGACGCACCCTTCAAGAACCAGGGCCTCGACACCATCCAAGGCACCGCGGACGGCATCAAGGCGCTCAAGATGCCAGGCGCTGGTTGGTGGACTCCTGCCACGCCGATGTTCTCGCACGACTACGGACATCCCGGCGCGATCGACAAGGGCACGCAACGACTCATGGACGGCCGCACGCTCGGCGACGGCACGAACATGGGCATGTCGCGCCTCAACAGCCTCAAGAACACCTCGATCGAAGCGCGCCTCATGAACCGCAACCAGGCTCGTCTCGCCACGGGCGCTGCGCCCGACGACAACGCACTCCTTCCGGCGACCCTCGAGGCGGCGTCACCGCTTCGTGGTCAGAGCCCGCAGCTCCGGCACGCGCTCGGTCGTATCAAGGCCCGCGTCGCTGCATGGCAGTGCGGCAAGGAGGCCTCGTTCAACGACGACCTGCTCCTCGGCTTCGCGCAGCGCCTCACCTCGGGCGCCCCCATCCTCAAGTCCAACGCGGACGACGCCGCGGTCGCGTTCGGACGTGACTGGGACTTCCGCGCCGGCGGCGCCACCGACTACGGCCTGATGAAGCAGTACGCCGCGCAATTCATCCACCACGGCGTGCTCGCGCACGAAGTGGGTCACTCGCTCGGTCAGCGCCACAACTTCACGGGCTCAGCCGACGCGGTCAACTACCCCGATCAATACTGGAAGGTTCGAGCCCAAGGCCACCCGAAGGGCATTCGCCCGCGCTACGAGTACCTGGCAGATCCGGCCGACGGAAAGTACTTCTCGCAGCAAGAGATCGACGGCCGCGTCCACGAGTTCGCCTATTCGTCTGTCATGGACTACATGGGTCTCAACGAAGATGCGCACGGCATCGGCCGCTACGACCATGCGTTCGTCAAGAACGGCTACGTGAACATGGTCGAAGCGTTCAAGACCGTCGCGAACCAGAACAACGCTCTGCAGTACGCGTTCAACACCCAGGGCAGCGGTCTCTCGACGCAGCTCGACCTCAGCAACTGGCCGACCTCGATCAAGGGCATGCACTACAGCCAGATCCCGGCCATCTTCGGCACCAAGGCGGACGGCACGCCGAACATCGGCACCGAGAACCGCTACGACGTCTTCTTGAACGAGACCGTCGCCACGGCGGTCTCGGGCTGGGGCGCTCCTCCGGTCAGCAACTCGACCAACGACGGTCACGTCCTCGTTCCGTACCGCTTCGACTCCGACGAGCGGGCCGGTCTCGTGTGGCAGGACCAGCGTTACGACGCCGGTCCCGACACCTACGAGTCGCTCCACTACGTCGGTACGCACATGCTCGACTACTACTTCATCAACAGCTACGCCCGTCTCCGTTCGGGCTTCAGCGTCCCGAAGTACGTCTCGCGCATCTGGGGCCGTTACCTCGACCAGTTCCGCCAGACGACGCAGCTCAACGCGTTCGACCTCGTGCGCTGGCAGGATTACTTCTCGAACGTCCCGAACTTCAACCAATACCTCTCGGACCCGAACCTGTTCGGTGGCTACATGAACCAGGCCGCCATCAACCTGTCGGCCGACGCGATGGCCGCCATCCTCACGATGCCGGAGATGGGCTCGCACGTTCTCACCACGCAACCGGACAACACCAAGACCTTCCTCGTCGACAAGGTCGGCGCGGGCCCGGGTGCCATCACCGTCAACGTGCCGGTGAACTACGGTCGTGCCTTCGAGTCGAGCTGGCGCAACGACGTGGGCTTCTTCTGGTACGAGATGTTGGATCGCGCCGGCGCGTACTACGACAAGGTCATGATGCTCGAGGCGATGACTGATCCGGCCCTCTACCTCCTGCAGCGCGACACGCCCACCGACATCCGCGAGTTCACGCTCAGCTTCTACACGATGTTCCCGGGCCAGATGACGCGCCTCTTCGGCGGCATCCTTGCCGAGGACATGAACGACTTCGCCCCGATCGTCGACACGGCGGCCACCACGGCCAACCCGAAGAATCCGGTCATCAGCCGTCCGCACGTCGCCACCATGTCGGCTGCACCGGCGGCTCGTGGTCGTACCCTCGACGCGGGTCACGTCACCATCGACCCGCAGAACCACTTCACCATCCAGATCTGGTCGGCCGTTCTCACCATGGCGCTCTTTCCGGCCACGTACGACCAACGCTACATGGACTTCACCCGGCTCTGGATAGACGGCAGCATCGAGGCCATCAACGTCCCGGCCATCAACACGGTCTCCTTCGTCGACCCGTGGTCGCATGTCACGTACCGCGCGCTTCACCAGGGTTGCGGCGCGGCAGAAGGCGGCGCCACCGTTGGTTGCTCGACGATGGCTCACCCGGGTGGTGGTACCGCGGAAGCCGGCGTTGCCGCTCGTATGATCCAGCACCTTCAGGACATCGATGCGCTCCGCCTCGCCAGCGCGGGTAACGCTGCCAAGGCTGCGGAGCTGGAGCAGCAGGAGCACCAGTACCTCGACCTCATCAACATCATGCGTGACCTGACCAAGATCTTCGGTCACGGCAACGCACTGCTGCCCTAAAACGCTACCCAACGAACGAGGTCCCAGTTGATGTCGCGTTCAACACCAACCAACCGGCTGATCATCGCCGCTGCACTGCTCCTAGGGCTGGTCGGAACGACAGCCCGGGCGCAGCGCGACCCTGGCTCTACCCGGGGTGGCAGCGATGCTCAAGCAGCCGACGACCAGATCGACAAGAGCGAGGGCGATCGCATCGCCAGGATCGCCTCGCGCTTTCGCGGCACCGTCTTCATCTTCGACCAATCCATCACCCCGGAGACCATCGCGCCGGGCGCGCAGCTCTCGCAGATCCCCAGCTACCAGTGGTGGATGTCTGCGAGGCCGCGCTTCTACATCCGCCCCGATCTCTCCCTGCGCGCTCGTCTGGATATGACGATCGAGTGGTTGAATGGTGGGTCGGAGACGACGCTCAAACGCCAAGCGATGCTGGGTGACCTCTGGCTAGATCTCGCATACACTCCGAAGCCGTTTTTCGGAATCCAGTCATCCGTCACCCTGCGCACGATCTTCCCGACGTCGCTCGCCGCCCAGGCGAACTCGTCGGTGGTGCGGGCCGGTCCGTCCGTGAGCTTTGCACGGCCTTTCCGCACCCGCATCGGCGAGATCGAGCCTTCGCTCGGCCTCTACGCGCTCTACAACTTCGTCACGAACACCTCGGCAGGCGTGAAGGGCGGAGGCTACAGCTGCACGACCCCCGCATTCCAACCCGCATACTGCGACCAGAACAGCGGTGCGATGAACTCGCAGGTGCAGCTCGTCGCGTCGGCCAGCTTGCGGTACAGCCCGCACCCCAAGTGGAACATCGGCGTCAGCTACTTGGTGCTCGACAACTGGGTCTACAAAACGCCGGACGTCACCTTAAATGGGCCGCAAGGCTACACCGAGGTCCCGCGCTCGGAGAACGACACGCGCTTCCGTCAGTCGAGCTGGTTCCTTGCCAGCATTGACTACGATCCGGTCGAGTGGGTGGAGCTCAGCCTCGGCTACTACACCTTCCGATCGATTCGGGATCCGAACGGCAGCATCGGCAATCCGTTCTACAAGGCCGATGGCGGCTCGCGCGTGTTCCTCACGACCACGTTCGCATTCGACAAGATCTACGAGGTCATGGCTCGTCGGAGGGCTCGCAAGCATCACAAATCGACGGCCACCCAGGCGTCGGCAGAGCAGCCCAGCTCGCTCATCTCGTTCTAGTAGCTCGGCCTTACGCAGCAACCGGGCCCCTTCTCCGACGGAGAAGGGGCTTTTTACTTAGCCGCACCGGGCGAAAGTGCAACAGCGTGCCAACCAACCGTTGACGCTGCCTGAGCGCGTGGTTAGTTTGCCGTCTCGTTCAGCAGCAACATCCATCCCCCGCCACGGAATGCAGTCGAGACCCCAGGAAAGTGGGGTTCGTCCAGCGTCCAAGCGCGGATCAGCCCACGGGCTTAAAAGAGGGTTAAACGGACATGGGTAAGATCATCGGCATCGACCTCGGTACCACCAACTCCGTCGTCGCGATCATGGAGGGCAAAGAGCCCAAGGTCATCCCGAACGAGGAAGGCGACCGGATCACGCCGTCAGTCGTCGCGTTCGACGACAAGAGTGAAGTCCTCGTCGGCAAGATTGCGCGCCGCCAAGCGATCACCAATCCCGAGAACACCATCTATTCCGTCAAGCGGTTCATGGGCCGCAAGTTCGACGAGATGCAGGAAGAGGTAAAGCGCGTCCCGTACAAGGTCGTGCGTGCGTCCAACGGTGACTGCGCGATCGAGATTCGCGGCAAGAAGTACTCACCGCAAGAGATCTCGGCCCGCATCCTCATGAAGCTCAAGACCGCGGCCGAGGCCTACCTCGGCGACAAGGTCACCGAAGCCGTCATCACCGTTCCCGCTTACTTCAACGACGCCCAGCGCCAAGCCACGAAGGACGCCGGCCGCATCGCCGGTCTCGACGTGAAGCGCATCGTCAACGAGCCCACCGCAGGCGCGCTCGCGTACGGTCTCGACAAGGGCCAGGCCCACTTCATCGCCGTGTACGACTTCGGCGGCGGCACCTTCGATATCTCGGTTCTCGAGGTCGGCGACAAGGTCGTCGAGGTTGCCTCCACCAACGGTGACACGCACCTCGGCGGCGACGACATCGACGAGATCGTCATGCAGTGGCTCATCGGCGAGTTCAAGAAGGACCAAGGGATCGACGTCTCCCGCGACAAGATGGTCCTCCAACGCCTGAAGGAAGCGGCGGAGAAGGCGAAGATCGAGCTGTCGAACGTGCAGGAGACGGAGATCAATCTTCCGTTCCTCACGGCCGATGCGACCGGTCCGAAACACCTCCAGATCAAGCTCACCCGCGCGAAGCTCGAGCAGATGATGGCCCCCGCCGTCGACCGAGCGAAGGGGCCCGTCATGCAGGCCCTCAAGGATGCGGGCAAGCAAGCGAGCGAGATCGCCGAGGCCGTCCTCGTCGGTGGGTCGACCCGTATCCCGATCGTGGCGAAACAGGTCAAGGACATCTTCGGCAAGGAGCCGCACAAGGGCGTCAACCCGGACGAGGTCGTGGCGCTCGGCGCTGCGGTCCAGGCCGGCGTGCTCTCTGGCGAGGTGAAGGACATCCTCCTCCTCGACGTCACGCCGCTCACCCTCGGCATCGAGACGCTCGGTGGTGTTCGCACACCGATGATCACGCGCAACACCACCATTCCCACCAAGAAGACGGAGACGTTCTCCACGGCGGCGGACGGTCAGACCTCGGTCGAGGTCGTGGTCACGCAGGGCGAGCGCGAGATGGCAAAGGACAACAAGCTCATCGGGCGCTTCCACCTCGATGGCATTCCACCCGCACCGCGTGGCATCCCGCAGATCGAGGTCACCTTCGACATCGACGCGAACGGCATCTTGCACGTGTCTGCGAAGGACAAGGGCACCGGTAAGGAAAAGACGGTTCGCCTGGAGTCCGGCTCAGGCCTCACCGAGTCCGAGATCCAGCGCATGGTGAAGGACGCGGAGCAGAACGAAGAGGCCGACAAGGCGAAGAAGGAAGGCGTCTTGGCGCGCAACCAGCTCGACTCGCTCGTCTTCCAGATCGAAAAGACGCTGGGCGAGAACCGCGATAAGGTCGACGAGGCTGTCCGCCTCGAAGTGGAAGAGGGCGTCAAGAAGGCGAAGAAAGTCCTCGAGGACAACAAGGACGCCACGGGCGAGAACGCGGCGCACTTCCAGACGGCGTTCGAAGAGCTGCAGAAGGCCAGCTACAAGATGGCCGAGCAGATGTACAAGACGGAGGCTCCCGCCGGCGAAGGTGGCGCTCCCACCGACGGCGCGGCCTCGCCTGGGGCGAACCCGGAAGCGAACAGGGACGTCATCGACGCCGAGTTCGAAGAGCAGCGCTAGGCTCTAGAGCAACAACGAAGCAACCAAGGCCGCCCCGGGAAACCGGGGCGGCCTTTTCTCTGCAAGGCGATAAACTGGCGGTAAAGGCGGACGCGAAGCACACCGCAAGCGCGAAAAGGCCCTCCCGCAAGAAGATCGAACGCTCAGTTCGTGATAACGCCATTCACGCACATCTTCGACGGAGCCAGCGTGCAGCCGTTGTACATGAGGTTCGCGTACGCCATGTCGCCCGCGTCACAGAGGTAGGTCGGGCCCTCGCTGACGGAGACCACGGCGACGAGCGCGCCATCACCGTCGTTGGAGTAGAAGAGTTGTTTGTTGTCTAGGAAGGTCGGGCCACCGAGCTGGATCATGCGCAAGCCGTTCTGGCAGGCGCCCGTGGCGTAGTAGATATCGACGGGATCCTTGCCCGGCTTGCACCACTCGGCGGGATCTTGTGCCTTCGCCCAGGTCCGCACGCAGTACGTCCCGGCGGCGCCGCAATAGGTGTCGAGGTCGACGCAGCTGCCGATGGGAGGCGTGGCGAGGTCGTGATCGCCCGACATGCTCATGGCCATGTCGCCCTTGCTCGTCGTGGATCCGTCCCGCAGCGACATGTCGACGGTACCGGAGGGGGAGGAAGACTTGCAGCCCGTCGACAGCACGCCCGTCGACACGACGATAGAGCAGACGAGGACGAGAGCCGTGGGCAATGCGCGTGTCATGTTCACCTCACGGCGAGCGTAACGCTTTTTGGCGAGCCGCGCGCAACGTGGCAGGTTGAAGGTCGGTGATGCGTGGCGTGCTCGTGTTCGTGTGGATCCTGGCCGGGATGGCTGGCTGCAGCGTGCCCGGTGGCCTCGGTGACTTCTCGAGCATCTCCGTCGGTGCGTTCAACAACGGCGCGCTGCGGCGCGGCGCGCGCTTACCGACGAAGGGCGAGGGGTATGCCGTTCCTCCCTTGTGGGTTGCGCGCAACGCGAGCTACGGGACCGACGAGCTCGTGGGGGCAATTCAGCGCGCGGCGCGACGCGTGGCCCGCGAGTATCCCGGCGCGCAGCTCGGCATCGGTGACCTTTCGCTGCGTGGTGGACGCGACTCGGAGCTCCATCGCTCCCATCGCGCCGGTCGCGATGCGGACCTCATCTACTACGCCGTCGACGAGCGAGGCCGGTCAGTCGCGCCCGCGAACTCGATGCCTCGCTATGGCACCGACGATCGACGAGCGCGTCCGCCGGGACCGCAGGAGCACGGTGTCATGTTCGGCCCGTACTCGCCGCGCTGGCTCGACGTGGCCCGCAACTGGGCGCTGGTGCGCGCGCTGCTTCAGGACCCCTACGCGGAGGTGCAGTACCTGTTTTGCCACGAGCGCATCCGGCAGCAGTTGCTGGCGCACGCTCGCGCGATCGGCGAAGACGATGGCCTGGTGGCGAAGGCCGAGGCGTTGTTGCGGCAGCCGTCGGACTCGGCCCTCCACGACGATCATCTCCACCTGCGCATCCACTGCGCCAGCGACGATCGCGCGTATGGCTGTGTCGACCGCGGCCTGCTGCGCTGGTGGAAGAAGCGCTACAAGTACATGAAGCCGGGCGAGCTGCCGGGCATGCTCGAGAACCTCGCGCAAGCGCTGGCGTATGCATGGCAGCCGAACGTGATAGGGTCCGCCTCGCTTTACTGACAACTCAAACGCTCCGCAGAAAAGGGAAGCCGGTGAAATGCCGGCACGGTCCCGCCACTGTATGTGTGAGGAGCTTGCGCCCAAGCCACTGACTCGTCGAGTCGGGAAGGGGGACGCGAGCGCTCCGGACGAACGTCCGGAACATCCACGAGTCAGGAAACCTGTCTGCGGTCGTGAAGAGGCCGAGGTCGAATGATCCCGCTCTCCCCGAGCCGCGCGCGGAACGCGACTCGGATCTGCTCAGCCGTCGTTGCGCTCGTGTGCCCCTTGGGTGCACCCGGAGTCGCGCGTGCGGAGGGGCACTACGAGAGCACCGTCACCGGTTGGCGCGCGAACCCGCGCAGCGACGAGGCTGCGGCGGACGCGTCGGTGATCACGGACGCGCGGACGCCCCGCGCGGGTGAAGACATCGCTCAGCTGGTCGCGGAGCTGCCCGGCGTGACGATCCGCAGGCTCGGCGGCATCGGGGCGCTGGCGATGCTGTCTTTGCGCGGTTCCACGTTCAGCCAGGTCGCCGTGTACGTCGACGGCGTGCCGCTCAACAGCGGGCTCGGCGGTGGCGTGGACCTGTCGACGTTGCCACTCGGAGATGTGGAGCGCATCGAGCTGTATCGCGGCGTCACGCCGATCACCTTCGGCGGCTCGGCGCTGGGTGGCGTGTTGTCGATCACCACGCGCGCGCCGCAGGTGGGGGGTGCGTCCGGTGAGGTGAGCTTTGGGTCTTTCGGCACCTACGCCATGGGCGCCAGCGCATCGTTGGTCAACAAGAAGATCAAGGTCTACCTCGGTGCGCACTACCTCACCACCGTCGGAGATTTCGTGTTCACCTCCGACAATGGCACGGTGTTCGATCCGAGCCAGCAACGCGCACTCCGCCGGTCCAACAACGCCGTCTCCCAGGTGGATGGGGTCGCGCGCGTGGTGGTGCCGATCGGTGTGGGCCGCGAGCTCACGCTCGCCGGTAGCGTGTTCGATCGTGAGCAAGGCTTGGCCGGCTACGGCGCGCTTCGTCAGACCACGCGTAGCGCTCTCGGCACGCTGCGCACCATCGGCTCCGCGACCTACGAGTCGAATCGCGATCTCGGCGCGAATAGCCGCTTGCGCGCGATCGCCTACTACTTGTTCGAGCGCCAGCGCTACGACGATCCGAGCGGAGAGATCTCGCTCACCCCTTCGGCGACGAACAACCAACTGAACCAGGTGGGCACCAGCCTGGTGCTGGCGAAGCAGCTCGCGCGCTGGGCGCGGCTCTCGGTCGTGCTCGACGGCCGCTACGAGGGCTTTCGTCCCTACGACGCGCTTGCGCGCGTGCAGCACCTCGCGCCGGGCACTCGCATCTTCGCGGCCGCGGGTGCGGAGGTGGGCTTCTCGGTGCGGCCCGCGCGCCTGCTCGTCAGTCCGTCGGTGCGCGTGGAGATGGGCTCGGATCGACGCACCGGTCGCGATCGCTTCGGTGAGCCGTTGCCCGACGCAGGCCGCCAGACCCGCACCGTGCCGACTGCGCGCCTCGCGTTGCAGGCCGAGCCCACCCGTTGGCTGCTGGTGCGCGCCAACGCGGCTCGCTACGCGCGATTGCCGTCGATGAGCGAGCTCTTCGGCGACAGCGGCTACGCCATCGGCAATCCGCAGCTGCAACCGGAGACCGGCTGGAACGCCGACCTCGGCGTCGAGGCCCACGCCGGCAACGCACGCTTCGCCGTGAACGCGGCGCTGACTGGCTTTGCGTCGTTCGTCGAGCAGTTGATCCAGTATCAGCAAGAGTCGTACGGCCGCGCGATCGCGCTCAATCTCGGACGCGCGCGCATCCTCGGGCTGGAGGCAGCACTCGAGGCCCGACTCACGCGGTATGCGCGGGTGCAGGCCAGCTTCAGCTATCTCGACGCGCGCGACACCAGCGACAACCCGCTCGGCCGGCTGGAGCCGTTCCTGCCGAACCGACCGCGCCTTCGTCTGTACGTGCGGCCCGAAGGCGTCCTGCCCATTCGTCGCGCGGTGGTGCTCGGCGCGTACGTCGACGTCGACGTCACCGACGGTAACTACCTCGATCCGGCGAACCTCGTTCGCTTGCCGACACGAGCACTGATCGGCGCCGGCTTGTATGTCGACTCTGCGCGGCTCGGCCTGCGCGTCATCGCCAGCGCACAGAACCTCGGCGACGCGCGCGTCTTCGACTTTGCCGGCTTTCCACTTCCCAGTCGTTCGTTTTTCGTCACCGCACGCCTTGCAACCGCACACTAAAGGATTTCCAAATGACGCTCAGGTCTTCGCTCTCGCTCTTGCTCGCTCTCTCCGCTTGCGGTGGAACCTCCGGGTCCGACACCCCGAGAGGTGGCAACACCACGGGTATGGTGGTGGTCCACAGCGACTACAAGTCGACCAGCGTGTCGCTCGTCGATCCCGCGACCGCCACGGTGACGCAGGACGATTGCATCGACTCGGGGAGCAAGCAGCCCGTGTTGTCGATGGCGCTGTCGGGTGACGTGGCGCTCCCATCGCAGACACAGAGCGACGGGACGCTCGTGCTCATCGATCGCAAAAATGCCGCGCTCGTGTGGCTCACGCCCGCAACGTGCACGGTGACGAAGCAGCTCTCCGTCGGCACGGGCTTCTTGGCCAATCCGCAAGATCTCGTTCCCATCAGCGCGACGAAGGCGTACGTGAGCCGCTTCGATTCGAATGCGAGCGCCGGCAAGCAAGCCTTCGATGGCGGCAACGATCTCCTCGTCATCGATCCGCAGGCCGGTACCATGACCGGGCGCGTCGATCTCGCGTCACTGGCGACGAGCGCGGCGGTGCTTCCGCGTCCGACGCACGCGATCCTCGCCAACGGCAAGGTGTACGTCGCGCTCAACGAGATCAGCGCGGACTTCATGGTGTACGGCACGGGCCGCGTGGCCATCGTGGACCCAGGCACCGACGCGGTGGTGGGCTCCATCGACCTTCCGACCCTGTCGAACTGTGACGGTCTCGACTACGTGGCTTCGCAGAAGAAGCTGCTGGTGTCGTGCCGCGGCGATGGTGGCTCGGCGACGCCCGCGGGCACTTCGGCCGTGCTCGTGTACGACGTGAGCGGCGCTACCCCGATGTTGACGAAGACGATCGCCGCGAGCGCGCTCGGCAACCGCGCGGTGGGTGGACTGCTCACCGCGGTGAGCGACACCACAGCCATCGTGGCGGTGAACGGCGACTTCAGCGGTACGCCGCCGGATTCGCTGTGGAGCCTCGATCTCGTCTCAGGCTCGGCGTCCTCACTGGCCACGGCCTCGGGCGCCTTCGTGCTCGGAACTGCTGCGGCCGACACCACCAGCCACCGCGTGTTCGTCACGGATGCGAGCACCGCCACGCCGAAGGTGACGATCTACGACTCGTCGGCCGCCGCGCTGAAGGATGCGGGCGCCATCGATACGGCGAGCAAGAGGGGCCTGCCGCCCCGCCTCATCGGCTGGTACTAGCCCAAACGCCACAGTGTTCGTGGTACGATGCACCGCCCTCTAGCGCACCTCCGCGCGCTGGGGCACCGCCACCATGAACAAAATCATCGTCAAAGGCGCGCGCGAGCACAACCTCAAGAACATCGACGTCGAGCTTCCGCGCGACAAGCTCGTCGTCATCACTGGCCTCTCAGGATCCGGTAAGTCTTCGCTCGCCTTCGACACGATCTACGCGGAGGGGCAGCGTCGCTACGTCGAGTCCCTGTCGGCCTACGCGCGGCAGTTCCTCGAGCAGATGGGGAAGCCCGACATCGACTCGATCGAGGGCCTGTCTCCCGCCATCTCCATCGAGCAAAAGTCCACGTCCAAGAACCCGCGGTCCACCGTGGGCACCGTGACCGAGATCTACGACTACCTGCGCCTCCTCTACGCTCGCATCGGCGTCGTGCACTGCTTCAACTGCGGCAAGAAGATCCAGTCGCAGACGGTGCAGCAGATGGCCGACCGCGTGCTCGAGATCGAAGAGGGCACGCGCTTCTCGGTGCTCGCGCCGGTCGTGCGTGACAAGAAGGGCGAGTACAAGAAGGAGCTGGAGGAGCTCAAGAAGAAGGGCTTCGTCCGCGTGAACATCGACGGCGAGCTGAGGGACCTCAGCGACGCCATCAAGCTGGACAAGAACAAGAAGCACACCATCGAGGTGTATGTCGATCGCTTGGTGGTGAAGCCGGACGTGCGGCAGCGCCTCACCGACTCGCTCGAGACCGCGCTCGCGCTCACCGAGGGCCTCGTCAAGATCTCGCCCGTCGTCGAGGAAGACGCAGACATGCTGTTCTCGACGACGTTCGCCTGTATCGACTGCGGCGTCTCGTACCCCGAGATCACGCCGCGCATGTTCTCGTTCAACAACCCGCTCGGTGCGTGCCCGAGCTGCGATGGCATCGGCGCGAAGATGTTCTTCGACCCCGACCTCATCGTGCCGAACGACGAGCTGTCACTTCGCGAAGGTGCCATCGACCCGTGGGAGAAGCGCAACGCGCCCTTCTTCCAGCAGATCCTCGAAGCGGTCTGCGCGCACTACAAGATCGACATGTTCCAGCCGTGGGGAAAGCTCCCCGCCGATCAGAAGAAGCTGATCATGGATGGCTCGGGCAAAGAAGAGATCGACTTCTACTTCGACAAGGGCGGCACGCGTCACAAGTTCAAGAAGGAGTTCGAGGGCGTGCTCGCCAACCTCGAGCGCCGCTTGCACGAGTACGAGCGTCGTCGTCGAGAAGAAGGCCACCGTGGTGGCGAGGACGGCTTCGAGGCCGCCTACGAAGAGTTCCACCGCTACATGAACCGCAGCCCTTGTGACGACTGCAAAGGCACGCGCCTGCGCAAGGAAGCGCGCAACGTGAAGGTGGGCGGCATGCCCATCCACGAGCTCACGGGCCTGCCCATCCGCGACGCGTACAAGTTCTTCACGGGGCTCACGCTCGACAAGCGAGATGCCACCATCGCCGAGCGCATCCTTCGCGAGGTGACCGACCGTGTGTCGTTCCTGGTGAACGTGGGGCTCGCGTACCTCACGCTCGATCGCACCGCGGCCACGCTTTCGGGCGGAGAAGGGCAGCGCATTCGGTTGGCCACGCAGATCGGCAGCTCGCTGGTCGGCGTGCTCTATATCCTCGACGAGCCATCCATCGGCCTGCACCAGCGCGACAACGCTCGCCTCCTCGAGACCTTGTTCAAGCTGCGCGATCTCGGCAACACCGTGCTGGTCGTCGAGCACGACGAGGAGACAATCCGCGCGGCGGATCACGTCATCGACATGGGCCCGCGAGCCGGCGTGCACGGCGGTCGCATCGTCGCCTCCGGTACGCCGGAAGACATCATGATGTCCACGGCGTCGCTCACGGGCGCGTATCTCTCCGGCCGCCGCAAGATCACGCGCTCGGGTCCGCGTCGACAGTCGGGCAACAAGTGGATCACAGTCAAGGGCGCACGCGCGCACAACCTGCGCAACGTCAACGCGCGTTTCCCCGTCGGTGTGTTGACCGCGGTGACCGGCGTCTCGGGCTCCGGCAAGTCGAGCCTCGTCATCGACACGCTGCTGCCCGCGCTGCAGCAGCGCCTCACGAACTCGAAGCACCAGGCCGGTGAGCACGACAGCATCGAGGGCCTGCAGCACATCGATCGCGTGATCGACATCGACCAGTCGCCGATCGGTCGCACGCCGCGATCGAACCCGGCGACCTACACCGGTGTGTTCACGCACATCCGCGATCTGTTCGCGGCACTCCCGGACTCGAAGGCGCGCGGCTACAAGGCCGGGCGGTACTCCTTCAACGTGAAGGGAGGCCGGTGCGAGGCGTGTCAGGGCGACGGCATCATTCGCATCGAGATGCACTTCTTGCCCGACATCTACGTGATGTGCGAGTCCTGCGCGGGGCGTCGCTACAACCGGGAGACGCTCGAGGTGAAGTACAAGGGCGCGTCGATCGCGGACGTGCTCGACATGACCGTGACGCAGGCGACCGAGTTTTTGCAGCACGTGCCGAAGATCAAGCAGAAGCTCGAGACGCTGCGCGACGTGGGCCTCGGCTACATCGGCTTGGGCCAGTCCGCGACCACGCTGTCCGGCGGCGAAGCGCAGCGCGTGAAGCTGTCGAAGGAGCTGTCGAAGAAGGGCCAAGGCCGCACGCTGTACATCCTCGACGAGCCCACCACGGGCCTCCACTTCGACGACATCAAACAACTGCTGGCGGTGCTCGCGCAGCTGGTGGACCAAGGCAACACCGTCATCGTGATCGAGCACAACCTGGATGTCGTGAAGACCGCCGACTACGTGATCGACATGGGACCGGAGGGGGGCGACGGCGGAGGCGAGGTCGTGGTCCAGGGCGCGCCAGAGGACGTTGCGCGCTCGCAAAAATCTCATACCGGCGAGTATTTACGGAAAGTTATGTAGGCTTCCATACAAGGATTGACGCCTGCGCATAATTGGTTAGGATGCATACAAAATGGCCGCCAATCCTCAGGACGAGAAACGAGCCCTCTGGTATCTGCGCAAGATCCCGCTCCTCGCCGACGTAAGCGCGGAGACCATGCAGAAGCTTCTCAAAGCGCTCGAGCTGCGAGAGATCCGCCGGCGCCAGGTCGTGTACCTGCCCGGTGATCCGGGCGACGCGGTGTACTTCGTCAACGGCGGCCGCCTGAAGGTAAGCAAGGTCACCCGCGATGGCAAGGAGCTCACGCTCGCGTATCGCGTGCCGGGCGAGATCTTCGGTGAGCTGTGCCTGATCGAGGGCGGGCCGCGCGAGGAGATGGCCGAGGCCATGGAGAACGCGCTCATCTCGGTGGTGGAGCGACCGGTGTTCGATGCCATCCTCGCGAAGGACGGCCTCATCAGCTCGCGTCTCGTGAAGGTGGTGGCGCAGCGACGCCGCGAGGTCGAGAACAAGATCGAGCAGCTCATCTTCAAGGACGTGAACGCGAAGCTCGCCGAGCTGTTGCTACGCCTCGCCGACGAGCACGGCATCGAAGACAGCCGTGGCACCTTGGTGTCGCTCAAGATCACGCACCAGGAAATGGCAAACCTCATCGGCTCCACGCGCGAGACGGTTTCGCTCACGCTCTCTCAGTTCAAGCGTCGCGGTTTCATCAACACCGACGGACGCAAGGTCATCCTGTCGGACCGTGACGGGTTGCGCGCTCTCGCGTAGCGCCGCGCTCTGTCAGAACCATGGACAGAGCATCGTCGTACCGCCGGTATTCATGATGCACTCGTACTGCGTGGTGTTGGTCGCGATGGATCGCGGGCAGCACTGGCCTGGAGGCGGGCAGGGCGTCGAGCAGCTGCCGCAATGCTTCTCGTCATTCATGACGCAGGTGCCGTTGCAGCAGAGGGGTTGAGTCGCGTCGCACGTCTTGCCGCAGCCGCCGCAGTTGTTTGGATCGCCAAGGGTATCGACGCAGCCGGTGAGAGAGCCGGGGCAACATAGCTGGCCGGGCATCGCGCAGCGCGTCTTCATTTCGTTGCACGTGCAGGCGCTCCCGATGCACGTCGTGCCGTTGCCGCAACTGGGCGAGCAGCCTGTCGTCGGGGTCTGACACTGGCCCCCGACACACGACTGTCCAACGGCACAGGCCTGGTCACACGAGCCGCAGTGATTGGAGCTCGTCGAGAGCTCGAAGCAACCCACGTTCGGGCAACACGTCTCGGTCGGGCCACAGTGTTGCGGGGTACCCGGGCAGACGCAGGCCCCGCCCTGACACTGCTCCGTGGCTGCGCAGGTGATTCCACATCCGCCGCAGTTGTTGCGATCGGTCGATCCGGAGACGCAGTTGCGCTGATTGTTGCCGTCCGCGCAGCACAGCTTACCGGCAAGACACTCAGCACCCGTGCCGCACTTGCACACGCCGCCCGCGCACGTCTCGCCGACCCCGCAGGCGTAGCCGCACGCGCCGCAGTTCTTCGGATCATCGGTGAGGTGCGCGCAGCCCGCTGGACAGCACGCGTCCCCGCTCGAGCACACCGCGACGCCGTTACAGCGGCAATGTCCGCCGACGCACTTGTCGTCGCCGGTGCATGCCTTGCCGCAGGCACCGCAATTGTCGTGGCTGGTCGCGATGTCGGTGCAGCTGATGCCGCAGCAAAGCGGCGCCGCCAACGTGCAGGTGGTGGCGCCACAGGTGCAACCACCTGCGGTACAGGTACCGTCGCAGCACGCTTGACCGCTCTCGCACGCCTTGCCACCGCAGCCGCACGTACCTTGGTTGCACGTCTCGCCGGCGGCGCAGGCCTTGCCGCAGGCGCCGCAGTTGAACGCGTCGCTCTTGGTGTCGATGCAGCCGAGGCCGGGGCAGCACGCGCTGCCGACTGCGCACGCGCTACCGCCGTTGCAGCGACAGGTCCCGCCCGAGCAGGAGTTGCCGCGCGCGCCACAATCGGTGTCGCAACCACCGCAGTGCTTCGGATCGCTCGCGGTGTTGACGCAGGCGCTGCCGCAGCACGACGTGTCGCCGTCGCAGGTGCGGGCACCGCAGCGCAGATCGGTCAGGTCGAGCACCAGGCTGTTGTCACTGCCGAACTTCGCGGCAATCGTCGTGGTCTGCGCCAGGATGTCATTCGAGGTGCTCCCGATCGCGCGCGCCGAGATTTGCAGGGGCGGGGCGTCACCGACAGGAGGAAGCAGGGTGAACGTGAAGGCGGTCGAGAACGCGTAGCCCAAGCTCGCGTCGTGGGTGACGAGGAGCGTGCGCGTGCCGGTGCCGTCGAAGTCGCGCACTTCGTAACCCACACCCACGTCGACCGCGCGGAAGGGAAGGTCGGCCGTGAAGCGGCGTGGATCGGTCGGGTCGACGTCCACGCGCGTTTCGATCCGGCTGATGGAAGCCGTGTCGAGTGATCCCTCGAGCTTGTAGTCGAGCGCCAGCCGCGGATCGCGGTTGCACGCGATGAGCGAGCACATTCCAGCGAGCAAGAGTCCCGAGAGCGTTTTCATGGCGCCTCCGCCTTGGGTAGTTGCAGGTGCGGTCCTTGGATTTCGTTCGCGGCGCGCGCACCGAGGACGGCGCCGGTCACTACGCCTCCGACGACGACCACACCGATCGCGGTCCACAGATACCAGCGCTTGTAGACGGGGAGCGCTTGTTTCTCGACGTGGATGACCTTTACCAGCGACACCATCTGCGCGTCGATCTTCTCGGTCTGCGCGCGCTGCAGCTTGAGGTTGCGACGATATGTGGCGAACCCCTCGGCCGAGATCTCGACGTGGTGGGCGCCGGGGTTCACCTCGAGCTCGGGCGGGTCGAGGGGCGTGGTGCCGAGGCGCTGCTCGTCGAAGACCACCACCGAGCCCGGCACGGATGAGCTGATCTCGACGTGCGAGATCAGCAACTGGAGCTCGTCGACGCGACGCTCGACGAAGGGACGATCGGGGCTGTCCTGCATGGCGGAAAGGAAACGTCGATAGACGATGAGCGCGCCGCGGAGGTCGCCCGCACCATCGTACGACTTGCCCATGTTGTAGAGCAGCTCGGGCCTCGCGGTTAATCGATACGCTTCTTCGAACTCTTTGGCAGCGTCGGAGAACTTGCCCTGCTGGTAGTCGATCTCTCCGGTTCGATAATGGGCTTTTGCCAGGTCGAGGTCGGCCGGCGAAGGTGCATTTGCGGCGAGCGCCTGGCCGCAACAGCACAGGTACGCGAGCAGGGGTAAGGAGCGGATCCAGCGAAAGCTCATTGACCTGGCTATGATACCAGCTCCGGCCGGCATGCGCCTAGGCGTGGCGTTCGGCGCCGATGAGATAGTCCGCGCTATCCGAGTGTACGCGACGGACCACCGCCAGGATCGACAGGTCTCCCTTCGCCGATGCGAGCGGTGAGGCGACCTCGGGCAGCGTGACTGCGATGACATCGCCGACGCTGAGCGGCTGCGGCGAGCGGAAGCAGAAGCCTCCCACGCTCACGTCCACGGCATTGCCGAGCAGTAGCGGGGCTTCATCGACATCGACATCGGCCTCGATCGCCCGCGCCATGCGGACCTCGAGACGGCTCGAAAAAGGGAACCGCTCGTGACTCCGTCGTTCTAGCGCCATCGGGTACCAACTCCTCGGACACTCGTATCGCAGTTTTGATGCCTGGCCTCATCCATGGGCAGCTCCACGTAAACGTTGGGACCTCGTCTGCGCTCCGGGGGAACCAGCCCCCAGACTGGGGGCCAAACATCACAGGGTGTGCGCCAGGACGCTCAAAGGCGTGCCCGTCGAAAGGCCCGCGTACATGGATTCTACACCACGCCGCAGCGTCTCCAAAGTTCCGTCGTTCCGCAGCACCAGGTCTGCTGCAGCGCGTCGTGCTTCGTTGGAGATCTGCGCCGACAAGCGGCCTTCGATCTCCTCCGCGCTGAGCCCATCCCGCGAGGCGACGCGCTCGCGCTGCTGTCGAGGGTCCGCTTCCACCACGATGAGGCCCGCGAAGCCACGATGGGCGGCGGTCTCCACCAGGAGCGCCGCCTCGTAGAACACGAGCCCGACGCCGCGCGCCGCCAGCGACGCGACGCGTCGGGCCGTCTCGGCCGCGATCAGCGGATGCGTGATCGCGTTGAGCTTAGCGCGGGCCGCCGGATCGTTGAACACCATCGCACCGAGGCGCTTGCGATCAAGCAGTCCCTCCGCGCTCATGATCTGCTCGCCGAACGTCGCCACCAGCTGGGTGAGCCCCGGCGTGCCCGGCTGCAGTACTGCGCGTGCGACCTCGTCCGCGTCGATCGTCTCCGCCCCCAGCTCGCGCAGCATCCGCGCGACCGTCGACTTCCCACTTCCGATCCCACCCGTGAGCCCGTAGACGTTCACCGCGGCATCTTACCGTGAACAGGCCGCGAGATATTTCCGAGGGTGGTATAGTGTCGCCCACGTGAAAGTGGCCGAGGCACGCTTTTTGGTTTCTGCGGCCGGACCCGAAGACGGTCGCGGCTGGCCGGAGGAGGGACCACCAGAGATCGCGTTCGTGGGCCGCTCCAACGTAGGCAAGTCCACGCTGCTGCAGGCGCTGCTCGGGCGCAAAGGTTTGGTGCGCACCAGCGCCGACCCCGGGCGTACGCGGCTCATCAACTTCTTCGAGGCCGTGGTGGTGGAGGCGTCCGGCACCTCGCGCGCGGTGCGCTTGGTCGATCTCCCCGGCTTCGGCTACGCGAAGGCGCCCCGTGCAGAGCGACAACGATTCCGCGACATCGTGCAGCGCTACCTCGAGAATCGTCCGTCGCTGCGGGCAGCCGTGTTGCTGGTCGACCTGCGCCGCGGCGCCGAGATCGACGAGACGGAGCTGCAGACGTTCCTCGCATCACCGACGCGGCGGGTGATCGTCGTGGGCACGAAGGCCGACAAGCTCGCCAAGCACGAGCGCAAGCCAGCAGCCGACAAGCTCGCACGCGAGATGGCGACGCAGGTCACCACGGTGAGCGGCCAGAGCGGTGAAGGCATCGAGCAGTTGTGGCGCAAGCTCCTCGTTGCCGTTGCGTCGCCGGATTCGTAGGATTCGCGAAGCACATGGCCCACGGACGAACACGCGTCGTCATCGCCGCACTCGCGGTGAACCTAGTCATCGCCGCCGGCAAGTTCGTCGCCGCCGTGATGTCGCGATCGAGCGCGATGCTGGCCGAGGCGTGTCACTCGCTCGCCGATTCGGCGAACCAGGTGTTCTTGCTCATCGGAATGCGCCGCAGCACGCAACAAGCGGACGACGATCACCCGTTCGGCTACGGACCGGAGACCTACTTCTGGTCGTTCATCGTCGCCCTGTGCATTTTTGCCGTCGGTGGAGGCATCAGCATCTACGAAGGAGTGGAGAGGATCATCCACCGGAACGATCCCTCGCAGGCACTCGGTGACCCGCGGCTCGCGCTCGGTATCCTCGTCGCGTCGATCTTGCTGGAGTCGTACTCCCTGCGGGTAGCGATGCGCGAGTTCTCCGAGATCCGCGCCGGTCGCTCGGTGAAGCTGACGTTGAAGGAAGCGCGTGATCCCACCGTCATCACCGTCCTGTTCGAGGACCTGGCCGCGCTGTTCGGGCTCGTCGTCGCGTTCGGTGGCGTGTTGCTCGCGTGGCGCACGGGGCAGGTCGCCTGGGACGGCGCCGCATCGGTGGTCGTGGGCCTCGCGCTCGTGTCGGTCGCGTGGGTGTTGGCGCGTGATGCCAAGAAGCTGCTCATCGGACGCTCTGCGGCGCCCGCCGACGAACAGGCCATTTCCGAGATCGTGCGCAGCCACCCCGACGTGATGGCCATCGTGCACATGCGCACCATGCACCTCGGGCCCGCGGAGATCTTGCTCGCGCTCAAGCTGCGCTTTTCGCCGGAGATGTCGGTGCAGACGTTGGAGACGCGTATCAACGAGCTCGAGGCGAAGCTCCGCGCCGCCGTCCCGTCGCTGCGGCGCATCTACGTGGAGCCAGGCTTCGACGAAGCCACCGTTCGCGCGCCGGCGGAGGCTCGGGCCTGAGCGAGCTCTCCGTCGAGCGCGCGACCCGCGACGACCTCGAAGCGCTCGCAGCTCTCGAGCTCCGCGCCGCGGCGCATCCTTGGCCGCGCGAGGTGTTCGCCGAAGAGCTTTCCCGCGAGCATGGCCTGGTGGTGGTGGCTCGTTCCAACGAGGGGATCCTAGCCTTCATCGTGTATTGGTGGGTGGCAGAAGAGCTCAGCATCCTCAATGTGGTGACGGCTCCCGCGCATCGTCGCAGCGGGCTCGCCGCGCGCTTGCTCGAGCACACCGTCGCCCAGGCGCATCGGTTGAGGTGCAAGCGCATCATGCTCGAGGTGCGACGCTCCAACCAACCCGCGATTCGGTTGTATCGCAAGTACGGCTTCCGTCCGATCGGCGTGCGCGCCGGCTACTACGCGTCGCCGCCCGACGACGCACTCGTGATGCGCCTCACGCTCCCCTAGAACGCGGCGCGCGTGAGCGTGATGTCGGCACTGGACCACGCGGCGTCGAACGCCTTTTTGACGACGATGGCGTCCGCGGCGCGACTGAGCTTCAAGAGCGCCTGCCAGCGCCCGAAGAGCGACCAGCCATTGTTCGGATTTCGCGCGAGGTCGGCGCTGAACGCGGCTTCCGCCTCGCCGGACTTGCCAGCGTCGAGCAACACGGCGCCGAGCAACTGACGCACGGGATAAAACCAGTCCGCGGGCTCGTTGTACGCGAGGTGATCCTCGATGTCGACGGCCGCTCGGTAGTGCTGGATGGCCTCGGGCAGGGCGCCGCGTTTCTCCGCGATCCGTGCGCGCACCACCATCGCTGCGACGTCGACGACCTGCTTCGCGGAGTTGTTGCTCGGTCCCGCGAGCAGCGTCTTCGGATACGCCGCGGCGATCTTCTCGAGCGCTGCGAGGTCTTGCTCCGCCTCGCCAATGCGACCGAGTGAAGCCTTGGCCATTGCCACGCCGTGCAGATGCAACGCAGCGAGCACCGGATACTTCGCCGGCGGCACCTCGTCGCCGAGCAGCTCCTTCCAGCGGCCGAAGCGCACACGCGCCAGGGTGGTCTCGGCCGAGATGAAGTCCATGCCCGGCATCGTGTCGAGCATGCCGGCCGGGATCGCTGCCGACGCTGCTTGTGCGGACGCGATGGCCTCGTTGCTGCGGCCCAGCATGGCGGCCGCATAGGCGAGGAAGCCGTGGTTGTGCCCGAGGTACATGCCGTAATAGCCGGGCGCGCGCATCTTCGCGAGATAGGCGTCGTCGACCTTGATGGCGCGGCGGTTGGCTTCGGCGGCCTCCACGTAGCGCCCTGTGCGCTGATAGATGTGGGCCGGCATGTGCACCACGTGTCCGGCGGCTGGCATCAGCGACGGCAATCGATCAGCGGCGGCGGTGGCCAACTCGGGATGCGGTGACGCCTCGATCGCGTGGATGTAGTAGTGCGTGGCGCCGGGATGCTGGGGCGCCTTCGCCATCACTTGTTCGAGCGCGGTGACGATCTCCTGCGTACCGGGCTCCGCCTTGCCGTCGGCCGTCCACAGGCGCCAGGGCCTCACATCCATCAGCGCCTCGGCGAACAACGTCTTCACGTCGAGGTCGTCGGGAAAGCGGCGCGCGACCTTGCGCATCGCGACGGCATACGCGGCGTCGTAGCGCGGTTGATCGTTCGACGGCTCTGGTCCTGCGTAGCGCTTCGCGAGCGCATCCACGAGCGCACGTTCCACCGGCGTCGCGGACTTCAGCGCACGTGCGCTCCGCAGCGCTTCCCAGATGAGCTTGCTGCGATCGGGAAGCATCGGCGTGTTGTAGTTGGGCCCGAGCGTGAGCGCGATCCCCCAGAAGCACATCGCACACGTCGGTGACAGCGTCGCTGCCTTGGCGAACGAGCGCGCCGCCTCGTCGTGGTTGAAGCCATACGCGAGCCGCAAGCCTTGATCGAAGAAACCCTGCGCTTGCGCTGATGCGCCCGTCACCTCAAGGTGATGCGAGCCGAGGTCGGAGATCAGCGCGGCACCTTCGGCCAGCGACGAGAGCGAAGACGTCCACATCGCAGGCTCGTCGTGATTGCCGTGTTGCGCAAGAGCGTGGGTCGTGACCAGCAGCCACGGGAGCGTGAGCGTGAGCACCCACGACTCTCTGCGCTGTTCCATCAGGGGAACACGACAAAACCGTGCGGCGTTTGATCGACGCGGGTCCCGTAGTACGCGGCGAGGCCTACGCCGGTGGCTGCGACCGCGACGCCGCCGATCGCTGCCCACACGTACCAGCGCCGATACCAAACGGTCTGGCGATTCTCGCGCGGGAGCACCGCGCGCACCTCGATGAGCGAGTCGGGCGGGACGTCGATGCGTGCCTGGAAAGGAATGAACCCCGGCTTGTCGACTCGCACACGATAGGTGCCCGGCGCCGCGAGCCTCAGCGGATGGATCGGGGTCATCCCGCGCTTCGTGCCGTTGATGCTGACCTGCGCTTCATCCACGTCGCTGACGATGCGAAGATCGCCGTAGCGCAAGAACGCCTCCGCGGGGAAGAGCTGGTGCAACCAATCGGCGAGCGCAGCCTCGTCGGGTTGTTGGTCGGCCGGCAACGACTCCGCGAGCCGACTGAGCGCGGTGCTGTTCTGCACGTCGATGCGCTGGAGTGCGAGCACGATGTCGCCGAGCTGACTCACGCCCACGAGCAAGGCTTCGTCGGCACCGAGCCTCGAGGCGAGCGCAGCGGTGCAACGCGTCTCGCCTGCGCAGCGAGCAACCTCGGCATCGATGCTCGCGCCGAGGCGCCGACGCCCCTCGACGGGATCGATGACGTGGTACGCGGTGGACTTGGCGAGCACGTTCGCGAGGCGCGTCGCCACGTCGGGTGCACCGCGGGAGCCGGAGCGATACTCGAGCACCGCGATCTTGCGCTTCTCGTCGGCGCGGCTGTTCGACCCCGAGAGCAAGACGACGGCGAAGAGCGCGAGCCAGAGCGCGCGAGGGCTCACGGTTGCTCCGAGAATGCGGCGGCGAGGCCAGAAGCGCGATCGCCGAGCGCGGGCGGACAGTCGAGCTCGAGGACCAGGTTGATCGGCGGGAAAACCAGCGACGCGGTTCCTTGCACGCAAGGATCAGGACGGAGCGGCGGCAAGACCTGCTTGGGAATCACCACGGTCTGCGATCGCGACTCGTACGACGAGGTACCGCTCACCAGGTCTACCGAGTGCACGCCGTACTCGACGATGTCGATGGTGGCGAAGCAGGTGAAGGAAGCGAACTTGAACGGTTGCTGGCCATCCTCGAGATAGCGCGATCGGGTCGAGATGAACGCACGATTGCCGTCGGGTGAGATGGCGATCTCCTGACCAGCGACGGCGATGGACACGAACTGGAGGTTGAGCCGCGTGAGATCGTCGCGCGTCGAGCTGCTGTTGAGCTGCGTCGTGTACGAAGGCCGGGCGATCGGCAGCATAGTGACCGGGCTGCCGTCGACGCGGCCGCGCAGGAGCGTGAACGCATCGGGGACGGCCTGCGACGTGTCGTTCGTGACGGCGAAGAGCTGATCGCCGACGATCCGCAGCGCCGTGGGACAGGTGGCGTCGTAGAGCTTTGTGATCATGCCGCCGTGCCCGAGCACGGAGATGCGATTGGCGCCCGCCTCGGAGAGGATCAGGCGGCCGGTGCGATCGACGGCGAAGTCGGCGACGTAGCTCGGCATCGCCAGCGCGGCGCCCATCGAGCCACTTCGCGCGATGGGGATGATCTGGTTCGCGGGAGGCGTGGCCCCCGTGCACGGCTCGGCGGTGGTGGGCTCGACGAGGACGTAGAGGGTGAGCCCGTCGATCGAGAAGTGCGCGGCGCGCGGACGGCCGGCCGTGATGGTGACCGACAACGGCGCGCTCGTCGCCGGTGTGGCGAGGAGCGTCCCTACGCCGTCGTAGAGCAGCACGCGAGAGCTCGCCGTCCCACGTTCGATGAGCGCGACGCCGCCGTTCTTCGGCGACACCGCGATGAGGCCGGCCACGAAGGGAAGCGATTTCGGTCCCGCGGTCATCCCGCTGCCGGTGTCGAACGCACGCAAGCCGTCCTCGGCCGCGAGGAGGAGCAGCTTGCCGTCAGTGGTGAACGCGGCCGCTTGGCCCCTCGGCACCGCGATGCCGCGGGTCGCGAGGTCCGTCGAGGTGGTGGGGTCGAGCAACTGGACCGAGCCGCGCGGGCCTGCACCCTCGGGGGCGTCGTCGGCTCCGATGAACACGAGCGGCTTGCGGATGTCGGCCTGGAGCGTGACGCGCTCACCGGGCACGATGGCGGTGTTCTGGATCTCCGCGAGCCCTACCAGCTGCGATCCCGACATCACGTCGAGGCGCAGGTCGCCGGCGAGCATCGGGTCGAGCACACCGAAGGGCAGGCGACCGGCGGCGTCGCGGTTCGCACCCACCGAGACAGCAGCCAGGATCGCGTCCGACTCGCTCTTGAGCACCAGGTCACTCACGGCCAGCGACAAGGGGTTGAGCAAAGACACGCCAGGCGCAGAGACCCTGAGCTCGAGCTCGGTGGCCGTTTGGCAGCCGACCGCCGCCATCGTCGCTGCGAGCGCGAGCGCCAACGTGGCGCGGGACGCGACGACATCCACGATCATGTCGGACTCATAGCATGATCCGGGTGCGGGTCGCCGCAGGATCGCTCACCGAAGTCCGCGTACACGGTATTGCAAGTCGGCGAAAGTTCGCGCTTACTTGAGCGAACGAGTATGGCCGAAGCCGAGCCCGATAGAGGACGACGCGCCGGCGACCCTGACGCGCACGGGACACCTGCGCAGCTGCCACAGGTGTTCGGCCGCTATCTATTGCTACGGCGTCTCTCCCGCGGCGGCATGGGCGAGATCTTCCTGGCCAAGCTCGGCGAGATCCAGGGTTTCGAGAAGCTCGTCATCATCAAAAAGGTCCTGCCGAACCTCGCGGCCGATGAAGAGTTCATCAAGCGCTTCATCGATGAGGCGCAGGTCGCGATCAAGCTGAACCACGCGAACGTCGCCCCGGTGTTCGAGGTGGGTCGCGTCGACGGCGACTACTTCCTCGGCATCGCCTACATCGAAGGTCGCGATCTCCGTCGCACCGTCGCTCGCCTGCGCGAGAGTGGCCGCAAGCTGGCACCCGATCTCGCGCTGTACGTGGCGCGCGAGGTAGCGTCGGGCCTCGCCTACGCCCACCGGCGCACCGATGACGATGGCCGCTTGCTCAACCTCGTGCACTGCGACGTGTCGCCCCCGAACGTGATGCTCTCGTTCGAAGGTGAGGTGAAGATCATCGACTTCGGCATCGCCCGCAGCGCCATCCGGCTCGCGCAGTCGAACCCGAACATGGGCTTCGGCAAGTTCGGCTACATGGCGCCGGAGCAGTTGCTGCGCGGCGGCGTCATCGACAAGCGCACCGATCTGTATGCCGTGGGCGTGATCTTATACGAGCTCCTCACCGGCACCCGCCTCGTGTCCGCGCCCGAGGGTGGCGATTACCGCCAGGTGGCTCGCGCGGTGACGCAAGGCAAGTTCCCGCCGCCGTCTGCGCGCAACCCGGCCATCCCGCCGGAGCTCGACACCTTGGTGATGAAGGCCATCGCCGCGAACCCCGCGGATCGCTTCCAGAGCGGCGAGTCGCTCCGCGATGCGATCCAGACGCAGCTCGCGCGCCTCAACCCCACGCTCTCCGGCGACGATCTGGCGCACGTGTTGCGTGATCTGTTCTTCGATGAGCTCACCGACGAGCGTGAGCTGCTGCAGCGCATGAACGAGGTCGACCTCGCGCCGTTCCGCGACGAGCTCACCGAGGCTTCGGTGGGCCACACCGTGACCTATGCGCGGGCGACGGGCGAGGCGCTGCCGTCGTTGAATGCCGCGTCGCTGCAGCTGGCCGATGATCCGGGTATCGCGCACCTCGACCACGAGGATGGTGCCGCCGAGATCACGGGCTCGTTGCAGCGGGTCGAGGTCGACCTCATCGACGACCCGCGGGACGATCAAGGCGAGCCGGCGGGCCACCGCACCGGCGCGCGCATCGTGGCGCTGGTCGTGATCGCCATGTTGAGCAGCTTCGGCCTGGTGGTGCTGTTCTACCGCCTGCACATGGCGAACACCTTGCCGAGCCCTACCGTTCCCACCGCGACCACGCCTTCTGTCGCGCAGCCCACCGTCACCAAGCCAGCGGAGCCCGCGGTGGTTCCGCCGGTCGTGACCCAGCCGCTGCCGCTGCCGCACGTGCAGGCGCCCGACGATCGCCGCAGCAAGCGACATTCCAAAGAACACGGGACGAAAGAGAAGGACGCCTCCGCGGCGACCCACTCGCCGGACGCGGTGCAGGCCAAGTTCCAGAAGGTGCGCAGCGAGTACGGCGCCTTCAAGAGCCAGTACGGAGCGGTGCTCGAGGAGCGCTGGAATGCCGTCGCCAGCGAGATCACGTTCGGCAAGGCCGACAAGTTCGAGCACGTCGACAAGCTCCTCGATGGTTTGCGCCACGAGATGGCCCACGTCCGCGACGGTCGTTAGCGTGCAAAGTTTGACCCCAGGTAAAACAGCGTCGTATGATCCCCTGATGGCCATGTGGGCGCGGGTAAGAGACCGACTTGCCTACGACTTATTGCGTCTGGCTCCCAAGGCTTCGTTCTCCACAGGAGTGGGATGGATCGCGCGCCGACGAGTTCCGAAGGCAATTCGCAAGACGGTGTACGGCAGCTTCGCAAAGTTTGCGGGTGCTGATCTGAGCGCGCTCGATCGGCCCATCGACGCGTTCGAGCGCTTCGACGACTTCTTCACTCGACCGCTCATCGACGGTGCCCGACCGGTGGACACCCGCGCCGGCGTGGTGGTGAGCCCGGTCGACGGCGTGGTGTCCGAGGTGGGCCATGCCCACGCAGGGCGCATGATCCAGGCGAAGGGCCTCGACTACTCGGTCGAAGGACTCTTGGGCGATGCCGAACGCGCGCGCACTTTCCTCGATGGCAGCTACGCCACGCTGTATCTCGCGCCGAAGGACTATCACCGAATCCACGCACCGCTCGCCGGCAAGGTCGTCGCGTATCGCCACCTGCCGGGCGCGTTCTACCCGGTGAGCCATCTCTCGGTGCGCACCGTGCCCGGCTTGTTCTCCATCAATGAACGCGTCATCTCCTATCTGCAGACCGAGCTCGGCTTGGTTGCGGTGGTGAAGGTCGCCGCGACTGGCGTGGGCAACATCTCCCTGTCCTACGATCCGCGCGTGCGCAGCCACAGTGGTCCAGACGGCTCGGCGCGCAGCTATCGCCCGGAGATCGACGTCGCCCGCGGTCAAGAGCTCGGCATGTTCCATCTGGGCTCCACCGTGATCGTACTCTTCGAGCCTGGTCGGGTGGAGCTGGGGCTCGAGCCAGGGCAGGTGGTACGCGTGGGGGCAGCCATCGGGAAACCCCGCACGCCAGTCCAGCAGGCGAGCTGATCGGAGCCATGGGAAACCAAGGACCGAGCAGGGAGCAAGAAGGCGAGCTCGATTTTTCCAGCGACGAGCTGGCGGAAATGGACGTGGAAGTGGCAGGGCGTGAAGACTCCGGTGGCAGCAAGCGGAAGAAGCGCGCGTTGCGAGTGCCCGCCGATGAAGTGCCGCGCGTCGCGACCGTCACCATCAGCACCGAGCCCGAGCTGCAAGCATTGGTCGGCCGCGACCACGACGCCCAAGCTGCGGACAAGATCGTCGAGCACGCGTTCGCGAATGGTGGCTACGCGGAGACGGAAGTGAGCACCCCGCCGTCGTTCGCCGCCGGCGATGCCCCCGCCCAGGCCAAGGCGCCCGCACCGGCACTGGATGAAGACGACCTCGAGCCAGAGGTCTCCCCCGAGGAGCCCGAGCGCACCCGGAAGGGCGAAGTGGCCGAGCGCATCGCCAAGCTGCCACCGAACGTTCGCGCCTTGGTGCGAGCGATGGTGCCGGCGACGCGAACTTCACTCGACTCGAGGGAGATGGAGCAGCTCGACTCTGACGAGCTCGAAGTCGTGGAGCGCGAGCCGTCGGGCGAGCATCCGGTGGTGCCGCCGCCGAGCCCGCCGATGATGCCGGCGTCATTGTCGTCCGCAGCCACCGCCGTCATTCCCATCCCCGACGCCGTGCCCGAGCAGGAGCCGGTGGACACCACCGAGGAGATGTCGGTGGACGAAGCCGAGGAGCTGTCGGATCCATCCGAGCTCGACGCGCACGATCCGCCACCGCGCGCCCGCAAGCGCACTCTCCCCCCGGCGATGCCCGCCGAGGCCGCGGCGCCATCACGCCAGCGCTCCATCACGCCCCTCATCATCGCGCCCGATGGCCACAACCAGCTGATCGCCCCAGCCGTTGCGCCGCTTGCGCCGCCGCCGCCGCCTCAGCTCGATGGCGCCAAGGCCGGGGGACTCCGGCGTCGGAAGCGCCGCACCAAGCAGTGGTTCGAAGAGATCTTCGACGACGACTACCTGCGCACGCTACCGTATCTGTCGCCCAAGCAGACCGAGCGTGAGGCCGCGTTCATCTCCGAGTCGTTGCAGCTGCAACCCGGCGCCAACCTACTCGACGTGGGGTGTGGCTACGGGCGCCACGCGATGGAGCTCGCGCGAAAGGGCTGCCAGGTCACGGGGCTCGATCTCTCTCTGCCTCTCCTGATCCGTGCGGCTGACGCTGCTCGGCGAATCGGCGTGGGCGTGAACTTCGTGCACGGCGACATGCGCGAGATGAGCTTCGAGGGCGAGTTCGACGCCGCCTACTGCATGTTCACCACGTTCGGGTACTTCGACGACGACACGAACCGCAAGGTGGCTGCGAACCTGGCCCGCGCGCTCCGCCCGGAGGGCAAAGTCCTCCTCGAGCTGGTGAACCGTGACTACATCACCCGAGATCTACCCACCCGCGTGTGGTGGCAAGGTGAAGGTTGCGTAGTCCTCGAAGAGGTGGATTTCAACTACTTCTCTTCTCGCCTGCAGGTGCAGCGCTCCATCATCTTCGAGGATGGCAGGCAGCTGGAGCAGGAGATCTCCATCCGGGCCTACTCGCTACATGAGATTGGCAAAGTGCTACACCACGCCGGCTTCCGCGTGACGGAGATTTCCGGCGGCCTGGGGCTGCGCGGGAAGTTTTTCGGCGCACACTCGCGCCAGCTGTTGGTCGTTGCCGAGAAGAAATCGGCTTAACACTACTGCGTCAGGTTCTCCCGTCGCCGTCGCTGCTGCGGGCCTCGTCCGCTTCCTCGCTCCTCCGTCAGTTGCCACCAGCAGCTTCCGTCGTCGCTC
>JAYUBF010000192.1:0-15983 GCA_043741435.1 Myxococcales bacterium | reverse complement strand
AAGCTCGACGTCGACGCGCTTTTGCACCGCAGCATCTCGGCCGAGAACAAAGCCGAAGCAGCCAAGGCGTCAGCCGACTCCATCGCCGTTGAGCTCGATGCCGCGCGGCTTCGAGCTCCCGCGGAGCACGAGCGCGAGGCCCAGCAACTCCGCGCCGGTAAGAGTGTGACCGCCGACCCCGCCGCCGCCGAGGCCGAGGTGGCCAAGCTGGAGCGCCATCACGCCGTGCTCCAGGCTGCTGCCGCCCAGGCCGCGAAAGTGCACGCCGACGCCGTGGCTCAACTCGCCGAGGGGCGGAAGGCACTGGAGAAGGCGACCTGCGCGTTGCTCATCGCCCGCGACGAACTGCTCGCCGCCGAGGCCCTCGATCGCGCACGAGACGACCTCGCCGGAGTTTCGAACATCGACGACGACGTGAAGCGACGCCTTCGCGTCGCCCTTGTAGCGCTCATCTGAACCCATCACGCCCGACGCGACTCGCGTCGGCACCACCGCGGCCATCGCGCCGCAGAAAAAAGGAGCCACCATGCCCACGTACACCCGCAACACCACCACCTTCGATCGCCGCACAGTCACCATGGACACGCTCGGTCGCGGCACGCGCGTCGAAGTCATCGGCGAGGGCCTGTCGAAGTTCTGCAACTCGGTTGCAGACTCGAAGGACCCGGAGATCTCTGCCCGGGTAGACGCTCTACTGCCTCCGCTCGTGAAGGGCACGAAGTACGAGTCGTACGAGCGGTACCGCGCGGCGGAGAAGATCGCCGAGACGGACCGCCCGGACCTCGTCGCCGGCGCGAAAGCCGCTCTCAACTTCTAGCCGATGCCGCCGTTGGAAAGAGGCAACGACCATGGACCGGAGAAACAGCGGAGCGCTATGTCGCAGCGACGGCGCAAGACTCAGCCTCACCGAGCGAGAGGAGCGACTCATCCGTAGCTCGATGCGCTTCGCACTTCGTTTCGTCCACGAAGCGACCTCGGCCGGCTTCATCTACGACGGCGTGGCGGACCGGCGCGCGCTACGTGGGTTGCTCGCGTTTTTGGGTGGACGTGCGCACGACGACCTCGCGGTCGCTGCGCGGGTCACCACTTCGTCTTCCCGCGGGCACGAGGGAAGGTCGGTCACCGAGGACGAGTGCGAGGGCCAGGCGTGACCTCGCACTCGTCCTCGGCGCGGCCGGCGGTTCGAGCCATCGTGCTCGACCTGAATGCCGTCGAGGCGCTCGCCCGCGCTCTCCTCGGGGCACGTCGCACGCGCCAACGGAGGCCACGCCGGTGAGCTGCACCGGGCCCCGTTCCGCCATGGCCCTCGGGCCTGAGCGTGCGCTGCGTACTCGCGGCCCGCGCAAGGTGGGCGTGCGCCCGAATTGCTCAGTGGCTCATCCAGAGGCGCACGACGCGCGATGAGCCGAGGCGGAGCACGTAGCCACCTCACTGTCGCCGAGGTCGCCGAGCGTCTTGGCGTCGGGCTCTCGACGGCGTACGAAGCGGTCCATGACGAGATCGGCTACATTCGCATCGGCAAGCGCGCGGTGCGCGTGCCCGAAGCGTTCCTACAGCGCTATCTCGGTCGGAGGACCATCACGTGGGGAAGCTCTTTAAGCGCAGCGACGCGGCATCCTGGTTCGCCGACTTCATCGGCACCGATGGCCGGCGACGCAAGGTCTCAACCGGAGAGTCGGACCGAGACAAGGCCGCGGCTGTCCTCGCCCGCCTCGAACGCGAGGACCGCACCGCGGCGCAGGCTGCTCTCCGTGCCATTGGAGGCGACGGTGCTTCCAGCGAACACGAGCGAGTGGTTCATCAAGCCCGTCTACCCGCGCACGAAGCCTCGACGCCTGTAGCTCACAGCGTCCGCGAGGCGCTGGAGTGGCTGGTGCGCTTCGGTTCGCACGACAAGAGCGCCGGGACGCGGCGCATGTACATCGAGAAGGGCGGGCACTTGTTCCGGCTGCTCGGCGACACCGACGTGGGCGCGCTCTCGTATGAGCTGGTCTCCGGCTACATCACGCAACGGCTCGACGAGGGCGCGGCCCGCTCCACCGTCGCGAAGGAGCTAATCACGATGCGTGTCGCGCTCGGCGTGGCGAAGCGTCGTCGCCTCTTCGCGGGTGCGATCGACGACGTGGTGCCGAAGTTCTCGACAGAGTACGCGCCGCGGGTTCGGCACCTCACCGGGGACGAATTTCGCGCTCTGCTCAGCGAGCTTGAGCCGCACCGCCAGATGTGGGTGCTCGTCGCCGTGTTCACCGGCGCGCGCTACTCGGAGGTCGCGGGGCTCGACTGGGAGGACATCGACTTTGGCTCCGGCACCATCCGAGTGCATGGCACCAAGACGCGCCGATCGGATCGAGGCGTGCCGCTCCATCCTGTGCTTGCCCAGGTGCTCGACGTCGCCACGCTCCGCACTGGCCCGATCGTCGGCGCCTGGCCGAACGCCCGGCGCGACCTGAACGCGGCGTGCAAGCGCGCCCGGATCGCACACATCTCGCCCAACGACCTGCGGAGGACGTTCGCGAGCTGGATGAAGCAGGCTGGCGTCGACTCGCGCGCCGTCGCGGACCTCCTCGGCCACAGCTCGACGCGCATGGTGGACCTGGTGTACGGCCAGATGAACCTCGCGGCCTACCGCAACGCCATGGCGGCGCTGCCAGGCGGCGAGTCCCTGCGCGAGCGGGACAGCAACGGGACAGAAGTAAACGCGCTTGGCGGAAACGGCGGAAACAAGCGCCGCGCGCAACCCGTCGAGACTTCTCTAAATCTAGTGCTCGGTCCCGGAATCGAACCAGGGACACGCGGATTTTCAATCCGCTGCTCTACCGTCGTAAGCGCTGGTGTTCTCTCAGCTCCCTCGTTGAGACCGAGGTCGACTGCATCACATTTGCATCAGCTCCAGCCACTGCCAGCGATCTCGGTGACGAAGCTCGGCACCCGACCGCGCCCCAATCGTTGAGGCTTGCGTCATGTCAAAAATGACATATCATCGATCATGATGAAGGCAGACAAGCCCCTGGTCTGGCTTCGCGGCGAGGTGAAGACCCCGCCGTTCTCTCTGGGGACACGGATCGAGATCGGGATGCTGCTCCGGCGACTTCAGCGAGGTGAGACGATTGGGATGCCGATGTCGCGGCCCATGCCGTCGATCGGGCTACGTTGCCACGAGCTGCGCATTGCCGACGATCGACGAGAGTGGCGACTCGTCTACCGCATCGACAGCGACGCGATCGTCATCGGTGAAGTCTTCGCAAAGACGACACAGAAGACTCCAGCTCGGGTACTCGACCAGTGCAAACGCCGATTCGCTCGGTATGACGAAGCCGGAGGTTCGACATGAAGGCCACGAAACGCAAGAAGCTCGAAGCAAAGGGTTGGCGCGTGGGTAGCGCGCAAGACTTCCTCGGTCTCACGGATGCGGAAGCCACGATCGTGGAACTGCGCATCGCGCTCGCCGATCACCTCAAGACGCTCCGTCAGCGCAGCGCGCTCTCACAAGAGGAGCTGGCTCGTCGGCTGGGCTCCAGCCAGTCGCGCGTGGCGAAGATGGAAGCCGGAGACGCTTCCGTCTCGATCGAGCTTTTACTGCGCGGCCTCCTCGATCTCGGCACGACACGACGGCAGCTTGGTCGCATGATCAGCCAAGCGGCGTAGTACTCGACGCGCCGTGTCGCCAAAATCCGAGCGGGATGTTGAGGCCGATTGTCCGATCCCGAATACGCATCGGAGATTGGTAGCAGCACACCACCTGTGGCACGAGACGCTCCGCGTCTACGACCGACCAGATAGGTTTCGGGCGAAGCTGAACACCCTGATACAGGAGATGCGCAACGTAACGTTCATCCACCAAAAAGAGAAAGGGTCCGTCCCGAACTTCGGAGACTGGTATGCCGGATGGCAAGCGCGGCTGAAGTCCGACCCGAGCGCACGGTGGCTGGTCGAAGCTCGTAATCGAGTCGTCAAGGAAGGTGACTTGGAAACGAACAGCACGGCGCGTGTCGGTGTGCGGCGAAGCTACGACGCGCCGATCTCCCAAAGTTTCGACATCGAACCGAGCGTGCCAACGAAGGCTGTTGTGTCGCTGTTTCTGAAGACGGCGATGCCAGCTGTGACGCGGGGAGTTCTGTCCGTCGAGCGTCGATGGGAGACAGGCGATCTACCCGGTCAAGAGATCATGGACGCCTTGGCGCACGTCTTCGGCCTCCTGCTCGGTCTCGTCGGAGAGGCCCACAGCGCACAACAGCGCGCGTTCAAGAGCGTCCAATGCCGAGGCACATCGACGTCACCGCTCCAAGCTCCCAACTGCATGAGAGTCGCGAACGCGTCCCGGACGGTGCATGTGAACCTCGCAACACGCGAGGTTCTCTCGTTCAAGGAACGAGGCTTCACGTACCGCCCCACGAATCGGGACGCCAGCATCCTACAGGACCGCTACGGCCACTCGCTCGACCTCGGCTCAAAATCGCTACCAGAGTACGCGCAGGAACTGCATCAGGTAGGTAGACGGATGCTTGAAGTCGACGGCTACCACATCACGTTCATCCACGTCTTTCGCGACGGGAAGCCGGTCCACATGATGTCTCCACAAGCGCGTGACCACGCCGACAAGGTCATGCTCGCTGCCTGGATCGTTGACGAGATCGCTCGACACCATGGAGACGCCGTGATCGCGATGGCGGAGACGTGGCACGCGCGGGTCGATCCGCGTCCTCGCGACATCACACCCGAAGACGAGCCTGAACGTACGGAGGCGCTGGCAACTGTGCTCCTCTGCCGCGACGGCGCAGACCTGGGACTAATCTCGCCGTTCATCCACGTGGGCGACAAGATTCAGTTGCGCGACGTCGAAGAGCGGAGTCGACCGCAGCTCCTCTTCCTCGACCCTCTGCGCCGATTCTGGAAGCTGCCTGAAGCACGTATCGTTTGACCGGTGCTGTCCGCCTCGCCGCTGAAGAGCAGGTCCCAACCACGTGCCACCCCGGCGCTGTCGCACACGCACGTCCCCCAGAAGGAGGCCCCGATGTCATGGATCTTTGTTTCGGACGCTGGCTTCTTCTCGATCGCTCTAGCGGACCCAGCACGAGATCGGGTCAAGCCCGACACCCTCGTGATACGTGCTCGCGTTCGCACCGACCTCGATGCGCTCCGCGAGCGCTACATGCCGCTCCTCGGCGAAACGATCGCGACGCCGCACCGTGACTACCCGTACAGGGCGTATGGGGCGCGACACGTCGTTGCCGAAGGCTACGCGCGCATCGCGCTCGACTCGATCGACTACACCAACTTCAAGAACTGCGTCGGCGAGAAGCAGGGCCACGCCCGTGCTGCCTCGTACGGCACGGTGTGGAGCGGCCTCGTTGATGCGGAGCGCAGGCTCGAACGCGATGATCGCATGGGCCGACACCGTGGCCGAGCACGAGACCGCTCACCGTAGCTCGGCAGGCGACACGCCTACGCCGCACCACCCCTGATCACTAACGAGAATGTTGATTCTCGATAGTGATCCACACCCACAGGAGACCATCCATGTCGAGCCACCTGCGCCTTGTCCAGGCGAACAGCACCGCTACGTCCTCACCGTCCACCCTTGACCCTGCCGCTGCGTACGTCGATCGCCTCGCACCTGGCTCGCGGCGCACCATGCGCGCTGCGATCGGTCTCCTAAGCGATCTGCTTCGTGCTCAGGGGCCACACCTCGTCTGGCATCTGCTCCGGTACGAGCACGTCGCTGCTCTGCGTGCCGTTCTTGCCGAGCGCTACAAGCCGAACACGGCGAACAAGATGCTCGCAGCTCTGCGCGGTGTGGTTCGCGAGAGCTGGAAGCTGGGCCAGATGTCCGCCGAGGACTGCGAGAAGGCCATCTCGGTTGAGAGCGTGAAGGGAGCCGTGCTTCCGCGTGGTCGTGCTCTCAGCAGCGGCGAGCTGCGCGCTCTCTTCGAGTGCTGCGCGAAGGATCGGTCAGCAGCAGGTCGTCGAGACGCTGCACTCCTAGCGGTGCTGTACGGGACGGGACGGGCGTACGACGTGCAGAAGCGGTGACGCTCAACACCGGTGACTACGATGCGACGAGCGGCGCTCTCACGATCCGATCGGGCAAGGGAAGCAAGGACAGGATCACGTACGCAAGCACGGGCACCCGCACCGCCCTCTCGTCGTGGATGCTGGTGCGAGGCGACGAAGCTGGTGCGATCTTCAAGCCGATCAGCAAGAGCGGGAAGATCTCTGCCGATCGCATCACCGACCAAGCCGTGCTCTTCATTCTTCGTAGAAGATCCACGCAAGCTGGCATCGCATCGTGCAGCCCCCACGACCTGAGGAGATCATTCGTCTCGGATCTCCTGGACGCGGGTGCGGACATCGCGACCGTACAGCGGCTCGCAGGTCATTCCAGTGTGACGACAACAGCCCGGTATGACCGTCGAGGCGAGGCAACGAAGCTGAAGGCGGTGGAGCTTCTACACGTGCCCTTCGTCGCGCCTCCATCCAAGTCAGAGTCTTCGTCGGTGAAGTCGTAAAATATACGCTGGGGACGCGAAAGTGTCGTCCTACTATCCCGCACACTAACGGGATGGCTGCACGCTCGCGCGTGCCCGACCCTGCCTAGCGCGGCTTTTTTTTCGCTGGGGGGGCATGGAACGACCGTTCCGAGGTTGCGCGTAGAAGCCAGGCGACGCCCCGTCGGTGGAGCGCGGGACGCGCTGGAACCGTCGGTTCCAGCAGTTTTCCTGCGAGATGAGGTCGCGTATCCGCTGGCCTCGTCGTGAGAACGCTCGGCATCACCCAGTTCGTGAGTGTCATCGAGGTCGTCACAGCCATCGGCTGTTCGCGCTCGATGGCCTACGAGCACCTGCGCCGAGCAGCAGGTCGCGGGAGAGGGGCGCGCGGTCTTCTGCGGGTCGCTGTCGAGGATTGGGAGGTCTACATCAAGGAGGAGTTCCATTGTCGAGCTACGAAGTCTTCCGACGAGGACGAACCTGGTACACGCACACTCGGGCTCGTCGCTCGGACGTTATGGATCATGCCGTCGTGGTGAGGGGCACAAAGAACAAGTACCGACTCCGCGTCGTGCCGATCGTGACGGAGGAACAGAAGGCGCTGCTCGCGTTTTCGAAGCAACACGCTGCTGGCGTCGGCGACCAGATGTTCCGTCCATGGAAGAACGTCCGACGCGCACTCCACCGTGCGTGCGCACGTCGCGAGATGCCGTTGTGCTCGCCGAACGACCTTCGCCGAACGTTCGGCCACTGGGTTCGCGCGGCTGGCGTTCGGCCAGACCTCATCGCGCAGATGATGGGGCACGCTGACAGTCGGATGGTCGAGCGCGTCTACGCCAAGCTCCAAGAGGAGACACTCGCTGTCGCGGTCGCCAACGCGCTCGGAGTCGATCCACCTCCGATCGACGAGGCGGCGCAGGCGTACCTGAAGTGCATCAGATCTGCATCAACCCTGATGCAACCGGCTGGACAGGGTGGACTCCCTGGACGGAGCGACCAGGGCGAAGTGCGTGGAACATCTACTAAGGGGGTGCTCGGTCCCGGAATCGAACCAGGGACACGCGGATTTTCAATCCGCTGCTCTACCAGCTGAGCTAACCGAGCGAGAGCAGTTTTCAGAATGCTGCCGGGTCAGGTGCGGCCCGAAGGCGGACGAGCCCCAAAGCGGATGACACAGATAGCCGAAGTCCCTCCGTGGAGTCAACGTCAGACGTGCCCAGCGACGACGACTTGCATCTGCTCCTCGGGCCGAGGGAAGCTAGGGGTTCCCCATGCGCGTCCGCATCCGCCTCGGAACCTACGAGATCGCACTCCGTCCTGGCGAATCGTTGATTGGCCGCACGCGCGCTTGCCACATTCGCGTCGACGACCCAACGGTGTCGCGACGGCACGCTCGGCTCCTCCTGGTTCGCGACGTCTGCACCATCGCCGATCTCGGTAGCCGAAATCGGGTCAAGGTGAACAACCAACCCATCGAGGACGCGCGTCAGCTCGCCGACGGCGACATCATCGCCGTCGGGGCATGCACGTTCACCGTCAACATCGACGAGAGCGCCGCGCCCGATGACGTCAGCGAGCTCGACGACATCACGCAGATCCCGGCGGAGGTCGATTATCAGATCCCCGTCTACCGCACCTGCATCAACTGCCGAGGCATGCTCAAGCGCGAGGAGCACCTCTGCTCCCACTGCGGCACCGAGCAAAACCAGAACTTTGCCACCATCCGACTGTGGTCCGATCCCCACGGTCGACGCAGCTCGTATCGCGCCCCAGTGCGCATGCGCGCTCTGTACGTGTCCGCGTTCATCACCATCGAAGGCGAGATCTCGGACATCTCCCTCGGTGGCGCCTTCTTCTCCACGCAGCTCCTCGACGACACCGGCACCCCCTGTGACCTCCTCGTGTTTCCGTCCGACGACTCCGAGGTCGTGCGGTTCGCTGCCGAGGTCGTGCGCAACGCGCAGGGTGAGCGCGGCATGGGGCTCGGCGTTCGCTTCATCAAGATGACCAGCGCCGCTCAAGCGTGGCTGCTCAGCGTCGTCTCGCCTCCGTAGCGCTACAGCTCCACGCTCGTCACGCGCGCGCGCACGCGCTCGGCCAGCGTCAAGCCCTCGCGCTTGTACTCGCGCGGATAGCCGAGCGGGCTCGTGAGCGCGCGAATACGACGTCCAGCCGTGAGCACGACCTCCACGTCCTTGTGGAAGTGGGTGTGCCCCGCGATCGCGAGCTTCAGTCCGTGTGCCTTGCGCATCGCGTCGCCGAGCCGCGCCGATCCCATGAAGCCGTTGAAAAAGTCCCACGGCAGCTGGCCCTTCGACGTCACCAGCTCCGCGAACGCGAGGTGATGTGTCACGGCCACCGTCGGCTCGTCGCCGACCTCCAGCAGCTGCGCCTCGAGCGAGCGCACGTGGAGGTCGCAGATCTCGACGTCGTCGAGCAGCGCGCCGTCGTCACCTGGCCAGCGCACATGGAGCTTGTCGCTCCACTGCAACATGCCGAAGCGGCCCTCGCGGTACTTCTCCATCGTGAACGTCTCGTCGAGATCTCGGTTGCGCAACGAGTAGTCGAACCAACCCGTCGCACCAACGAAGCGATGACCGAACAAGCGCGGCGGCGCTTGTCCCGGCGCACCGAGCGCGTGAAAGCCGGCCGCCCGCACGCGCTGCGGCAGGAGCTCTTCGTAGCGCGTGCGGCTGTCGGCCTCCGTCGGTCGACACCAGAGGTCATGGTTCCCCGGCACGAACACGGCTTCCTTCGCGAACGGGCGCAGCAGGGTCAGCGTCTTCTCGAGCAGGCTCTCGTTCGCGGTGAGGTCCCCCGCCACGATGAGCACGTCTGGCGCAATGTCCGCGATCGCCGCGGCCAGGAGCGGGACGGCATCGAGGTGGTGATCGACGTGGAGATCGCTGGTGATCGCGAGACGGATGCCCTGGTTTTAGGTCGGCGGCGAGGCCGGCGCAAGGTAGCCGCGGAGGGTCTTGCAAGTCCGCTCGGAGAAGCTAGACTCCCGTCGCAAGCATGCCCTTTGCCTCACTCCCACTGGCTGTGACTCTGGCCGTGTCGGCGCTCCAACCGGCCGCGTCCACGTACGACCAGGCCACCTGCGCTGCGTTGCGCGGCGAGGTCACGCTCGAGGGCATGGACGGTTGGGATCGCGCGGCCATCGGCGAGAACGCGCCCGTCGCGCCAGGCGGCACTGGCAATGCTGACGCCTGTCCGGAGATCGCCGTACAAGCCGCGCGTTACTTCACGGCATGCGTCGATGCCCACCTCTTCGGTGGCAAGCTCGACACCTGCTACCTCCCTCGCATCACCGGCAAGCACGCGGGCCTCCGTTTGCCGCGCGCCGAAGATGCACGCCACGCCCATGTCCTGCTCGGTCAGGTGAACGACAGCGAATCGTCCGCGCCTCCGCTCCCGCAGCCCGAGCGTCGCGAGCCTCTGTGGGCGCTCACGCAAACGAGTGGTCTGCTCTCCGCACCGCTGGTCATCGAGCAAGCGTTGCTGACGTCGCTCCCCGTGCGACTGCAGTCCCAGTCGTACCGGCCGTCGGTACCTCCGCCGCGCGCGTAGTCGTTTCTCCGTCCTCCAAAAACAATTTTGTTTTTTGAAACTCGCAGATCGCGCGAGCGCAAAGCGCTCGACGGAAAGGTTTTACTCATGAGCAAAGGCTCAGCAATCATCGGCATGTTGATCGCAATGGCGGTCGGTTTCTTCCTGGGTGGCAAGATGGGCCCAGGCGGCTCGGGCGGCTCGGGCGCCATGGCCGTGGTCCCCGCGGCTGCAATGCCCGACGCCAATGTCGAGCGCTACCGCATCCCCATCAGTGGCAAGGAGCCCGCCAAGGGCGCCGACCGCGCGAAGGTCACCATCGTGCAGTGGTCGGACTTCCAGTGCCCGTTCTGCTCGCGCGTCGAGCCCACGGTGGATCAGATCCTCAAGACGTACGGCAAGGACGTGAAGCTCGTTTGGCGCAACAACCCGCTGCCCTTCCACCAGAACGCCGGCCCCGCCGCGCAGATGGCCATGGAAGCCCATGCCGAGGGCAAGTTCTGGAAGGCGCACAGCGTGCTCTTCAAGAACCAGCAAGCGCTCGATCGTCCGTCGCTCGAGAAGTACGCGCAGGAGATCGGTCTCGATGTCGAGAAGGTCAAGGTCGCCATCGACACCAACAAGTACGCCGACTCGATCAAGTTCGATCAAACCGAGGCTGAGAAGATCGGCGCGCGTGGCACGCCGGCGTTCTTCATCAACGGCCGTCCGCTCTCGGGCGCGCAGCCGTTCGAGGCGTTCAAGAAGGTGATCGACGAGGAGATCGTGAACGCGGACAAGGCCATCAAGGCCGGCGTCCCCGTCGCGCAGGTGTACGACGCGCTCACCAGCAAGGCGAAGACCGGCGCGGCGAAGCCCGACGCGCAGAAGCCGAACGCGCCCGCGCAAGCGCAGCAGGATCCAAACGCGGTGTACAAGGTTCCCGTCGGCAACTCGCCGCAAAAGGGTCCGTCCTCCGCGAAGGTCACCATCGTGCAATTCTCGGACTTCCAGTGCCCGTTCTGCTCGAAGGTCGAGCCGTCGATCACGGAGCTCATGAACGAGTACCCGAAGGACCTCCGCGTCATCTGGAAGAACAACCCGCTCCCCTTCCACCCGAACGCGGGTCCGGCGGCGCAAGCGGCGATGGCCGCTGGCGAGCAGGGCAAGTTCTGGGAGATGCATGAGAAGCTCTTCAAGGATCAAGCTCACCTCGACGACGCCACCTACGAGAAGTACGCCGAGGAGCTGAAGCTCAACGTCTCGAAGTGGAAGGCGGCCTACACCGCGAAGAAGTTCGAAGCGTCGATCAAGGAAGACCAAGCCGTGGCCGAGAAGTTCGGCGCGCGCGGCACGCCTTCGTTCTTCATCAACGGTCGTCCGCTCCGTGGCGCTCAGCCGAAGGAAGCGTTCAAGACCGTCATCGACAAGGAGATCACGGCGGCCAACGAGCTCCTCAAGAAGGGCATCAAGCCGAACGACCTCTACGCCGAGCTCACGAAGAACGGCAAGGACAAGCTCGAAGCCGCTCCGAATGCCCCGGCCGCTGCACGTCCGGGTGAGCCCGATGGCTCGACCGTGTACAAGGCGATGCTCGGCGACGCGCCGGTGCACGGCGCGAAGAACGCGAAGGTCACGATCGTGATGTGGTCGGACTTCCAGTGCCCGTTCTGCTCGAAGGTCGAGCCCACGGTCGCGAAGGTGCTCGAGGACTACAAGAACGACGTTCGCGTCGCGTTCAAGCAGCTGCCGCTCCCGTTCCACAACAACGCGCACCCCGCGGCCGAGGCGGCTCTCGCGGCAAAGGCCCAGGGCAAGTTCTGGGAGATGCACGCCAAGCTGTTCGCGAATCAGCAGGCGCTCGACCGTCCGTCGCTCGAGAAGTACGCGAGCGAGCTCGGCCTCGACATGGCGAAGTTCAAGAGCGACCTCGACTCCGGCAAGTGGAAGAAGAAGGTGGACGAGGAGCAGGCCGAGGGCAACAAGATCGGCGCGCGCGGTACGCCTTCGTTCTTCGTGAACGGCAAGTCGCTCGTGGGGGCTCAGCCGTACGAGGCCTTCAAGGCGAAGATCGACGAAGAGATCAAGAACGCCGACGCGCTCATCAAGAAGGGCACGCCCGTCGCCAAGGTCTACGACGAGCTCATGAAGAACGCGAAGGCCGAGGTCGCCGCGGCTCCGGCCGGCGGTGGTGACGACGAGGATTCGAAGAAGGTCTACAAGGTCGATGCGGGCAACGCGCCGATGACCGGTGCGAAGAACGCGCCGATCACCATCGTCATCTTCTCGGACTTCCAGTGCCCGTTCTGCTCGAAGGTCGTTCCGACGATGAAGGAGATCGAGGAGAAGTACAAAGGCAAGGTGAAGATCGCCTTCCGCAACTTCCCGCTGCCCTTCCACGACAAGGCGCAGCTCGCGGCCGAGGCGGGCCTCGCTGCCAACGAGCAGGGCAAGTTCTGGGAGATGCACGACAAGATGTTCGGCAACCAGCAAGCGATCGACCGCCCCGGTCTCGAGAAGTCGGCCAGCGAGATCGGGCTCAACATGGACAAGTTCAAGTCCGCGCTCGACTCCGGCAAGTTCAAGTCGGCCGTCGCTGCCGACGTGACCTACGCCAACGGCCTCGGTGGTGGCATGGGAACGCCCACGTTCTTCATCAACGGTCGCAAGGTGTCCGGCGCGATGCCGTTCGCCTCGTTCCAGCAGGTGATCGACGAAGAGCTCAAGAAGGCCGGCAAGTAGCCTTCTCTTCGTGATGCACGAAGGCCCGCAGCGGAAACGCTGCGGGCTTTTTCTTTTGGCGCCCAGGCTATACTCCGGCGGTGAATCCGCAGGTCACGTTCTACACGCGCGCTGGTTGTCATCTCTGCGAGGTCGCGCTCGCCGTGATCGAGCGAGTGGGCAACGAGCTCGACTTCAGCCTCGACGTGGTGGACATCGCTGGTGACCAGGCGCTCATCGCCCTCTACGGCGAGAAGATCCCGGTCATCCTCGTCGACAGCCGCTTGCACGCGAAGTATCGCGTCGCCGAGCAGGCCTTTCGTCGTCGGCTCGCCGCCGGCACCCACGCTGCGCAAGAGCCCGCATGAGCAAGAAGCACAACAAACGCGACGCCGAAACCGAAACCGCGCACGCGCTGCCCGCGCCTGCGCCACCGAGCGAGCTGCCCACCCCGCTCGCGTTCGTCGCTGCGGTGATGCTCGCCCTGTGCGGAATCCTGGTGCTGGTGCTGTTCGCCCGCGCGCTGCCCGACGCTGCCCGTCGCGCGAAGACCGGCCTCAGCCGCTTCACCGATGGCGCCTGCGATGCGCTCCGTCCCGAGCCCGTCAACGCGACGCTCGGCGCGATGCCCGCGCGTGCGCCCAACTTCAAGCTGAAGGACTACGCCGGTCGCGAGCTGAGCCTTGCGGAGCTGCGCGGCAGCGTGGTGCTCGTGAACTTCTGGGCGACGTGGTGCTCGACGTGCGTGGTCGAGATGCCTTCGATGGAGAAGCTCGTGCAGCGGATGAGCGGCAAGCCGTTCAGACTCCTCGCCGTCAGCGTCGACGAGGAATGGGCTCCAGTCCGCAAGTTCTTCGCCAAGGGCTCACCACTCGAGGTGCTCCTCGACAAGGAACGCACCGTGCCGAAGCTCTACGGCACCGACAAGTTCCCCGAGTCGTTCCTGATCGATAAGGACGGCACCATCCGTTACTACATCGTCTCCAACCGCGACTGGGCCACCGACGACGTCGAGAGCTGCATCGAGGGAATGCTCGAGCAGTAGTGCTCACAACGTCAGCTTCATCACCTGGCTGACCGGAACCAGGCCGAGCTTCTGATAGAAGCGCGCGGCGTCGTCGTTGCCGGCCCACACGGTCAGGAACAGCTCGGCGGCACCGTGGGTCTTGGCCCAGCGCGCGCCTTCGTGCACGAGGCGGCGGCCACAACCGAGGCGTCGCGAGTCGGGCGAGACCACCAGCGTGTCGATGTGCGCGCGGCGTCCGATGATGGAGCCGCGCTTGGGCTCCATCATCTCGACGTGGATGAAGCCGACGACCCGGCCATTCTTCACGGAGACGATGAGCTCGCCGCGACCGTCGGTGTACTCCAACAAATGGAGCACGCGATCTTCGAGACGGCCTTCCTTGCGGAAGTAGCCAGGGTGCCACACGGCGTGCATCTGCTCGGCTTCGGCCCACAGCGCAGCGACGGCGCGGAGGTCTCCCTGCCGAGCGGGGCGAGTGCGCGTGTCGCTGGCGAGCCGGGTGGATGGCCCGCCTACGACCGTGCCCGCTCTAGGCCGTGGTGTCGTCGATCTCATGGAAGAGCTCGTTGGGGAACCACTCGCGCATCTTGCGACCGACGAGCGCTTCGACGTCTGCCGCGGTGGGCAGCTCGAGCGCGGCCTTCGCGAGCGCGCGCGCATCCTCGAGGTGCGCCCCACGGAGCACGCTCTTCACGACGGGGATGGACGCCGAGTTCATCGATAGCTCGTCGAGACCCAGGCCCAGCAAGACGGCGGCGAACATCGGCTCGCCCGCCATCTCGCCGCACATCCCGACGCGAATGCCGGCCGCGTGGCCGGCCTGCACCACCATGTTCACCATGCGCAAGATCGCGGGATGCAGTGGATGGTAGAGGTAGCCCACGTGCTCGTTCACGCGATCGATTGCGAGCGCGTACTGGATGAGGTCGTTGGTGCCGATGGACAGGAACTGCACCTCGCGCGCGAGCTGATCCGCCACCATCACCGCGGACGGCATCTCCACCATCACCCCGAGCTCGAGGTCGGCGCCGATGGGCACATGCTCCGCGATGAGCTCCGCGCGCGCTTCCTCGAGCACCGCCCGCGCTTGCCGCAGCTCGTCCACGCCCGAGATCATCGGGAACATGATGCGCATCTTGCCGTGTGACGACGCGCGCAGGAGCCCACGCAGCTGGGTCTTGAACAGGGGCCGCTCGCGCAGACACAGCCGGATCGACCGCAGACCGAGCGCCGGATTCTCCTCTTCGATCGCGAGGAATGGAGCCACCTTGTCGCCGCCGAGATCGAACGTTCGGAACGTCGCCGGCCGCGGATGCAAGCGACGCAGCACGCCGCGCGCGTGAATGAAGTGCTCCTCCTCCGACGGCAAATCGGTGCGATCGAGGTAGAGAAACTCGGTGCGGTAGAGCCCGATGCCCTCGGCGCCGTGATCGAGCGCGCCCGACACTTCTTCGGTGAGCTCGATGTTGGCGTACAGGCGCAGCCGCGCGCCTTCGGGGGTGACGGCCGGCTCGTCCTTGTTCTCGAGCAGGCCCTTCACGTACGCGTGGTGCCGCTCCGCGCGCTCGCGGTAATCGACCATCTGCTCCTGCGTGGGGCGAATGATGACCTCGCCGCGCATGCCGTCGACGATGAGCCAATCGCCGCTGCCCACTTCTTCCGTGATCTTCTCCAGCCCCACCACCGACGGGATCTCGAAAGCCCGCGCGAGGATGGCGGAGTGCGACGTCTTCCCGCCCACGTCGGTGAGGAACGCCGCGCACGACGCGCGATGCAGGTGCGCGGTGTCGGCAGGTGACAGATCGTGTGCGACCACGATGGCGCCCGGTGGTGGTGTCGTCGGCGTGGGGTCGACGCCGAGCAGGTTGCGCAGGATGCGCTCGCCCACGAAGTCCACGTCGGAGCGACGCTCGCGGAAGTAGCCGTCTTCGATCGCGTCGAAGATGGCCTTGATCTCCTCGACGGTGCGGCGCAGCGCCCACTCGGCGTTCACGCGCTCGTCCTTGATGCGACGCCGCGTGGGATCGACCATGTGCTCGTCCTTGAGGATGAGCTGGTGGGCCTCGATGATCTGGAAGTGATCGTCGCCGGCGTGCTCGGCGAGCTTCTTCTTCACGCGCTCGAGCTGCGCGTCGGATGCCTTCAGCGCTGCTTCGAAGCGCGCGAGCTCCGCGCCGACCTCTTGCTCGTCGATGTGGCGCTTCGGTGTCTTCACCTTG
>JAYUBF010000191.1:0-1526 GCA_043741435.1 Myxococcales bacterium | reverse complement strand
CTTCCCTGGCTCCCCCTCGTAGGTATCGAGCGTGTTGGCCTCGATCGTGTCGACGTTGTTGATCCACGCCGAGAACACCCGATAGCCACGCAGGTCGCGGCGATCCTCGTGCGGCACGCGGTCGTTCGGGTCGTCGGCGCGCCGGCCGACATACGAGTACGGACCCACGATCTTGCCCTTGATCCAAGCGCTCGCAGAGAAGCGCAGGCGGCCTTCGGGTGTGCGCGGGACACCGTCGAGGAAGTGCTCGAGGTCCTTCGCGGTGAAGGGACGCTTGTTGCCGCTTGCGTCCTTGATCTTGGCCTCCTTCGAGATGCGGAGCTGCTCGGGCGTCACGTCCACGATCGTGAGGTCCGGCACTCTCCGACCGGCGGCGGCGGCGAGCCGCGCAGCCACGACCTCGGTGGAGGTTGCCAGGGAGAAGAAGCCGGGTGAATCGAGCTTGAAGAGGAAGCGACGCTTGCTCGAATCGGTGACGACGAAGCCCCGCGAGCCACCGGTGAACTTCCCTTCCACGATGGTGATGGGGCCGTCCGCATCGGGAGCATCGTCCGGGTCGGCCCCGATCTCCTTCGGCCCGTACGGCGTCCCCGCCACCTCGGCAGCGCGACGCCGATCGGTGAACCAGCTGGAGTCGGGGACCTCGTCGAGCGAGTTCACGTTCTTCGCCTCCGGGTTCACCTTCAGCGCGAGCGCGTCGTCGAGCGGGCTGAACAGGCCAGCCCGCGCTCGCACCCAGTTGTCGGCGAGCTCGCGCTTGCCCGACAGCGGGATGGCAGCCTCGTCGGGATCGCGCCACAACGGACGGCGATCGGCGAATCGCACCATCGAGCCGCAGCCCGAGAGCGCACAACCGAGCAAGACGAGCAGCGTGCGAGAGAACGTGGTCATAGGCCCGTCGTGGTGGCGAACAGAACCTGGAGCCCTTCGCCGAAGCCGTAGGCGACCTGCGCGCGCAGGACGAAGTGGTGGGCCGTGTGGATCTGAATACCGACGCCCACGTCGGGCACGATCCGGTCGATCGCGAACCCCTGGAAGCGCTGGCCGAACACACCTCCCCAGTCGGTGAAGATGGCCGCGTCCATCCACATCCACACGGCCCAGCGATACTCGAGGGTGGCGAGCACCGACGAGAAGTCTCGGTAGCGACCCAGCGGCGAGCCGCGCAGATCATCGGGGCCACCGAGCGCGATGAGCTCCGAGAACGGAACGACGCAGTCGGAAGTCGGCTTCATCATTTCGGCGGCGATGCGGAGCACGAGCGCACGGGTCCCGCCCAGCGGCACGCCGGCAGCGATGGTGCCGCGCCCGCTCAACCAGCTCGGGCCGGCAAGCGAAGGACTCTGTGCATAGCGGCCCCCGAGCTCCAGTCGAAGCCACAAGCGCGAGGAGTACGTGCCCGTCCGCGTGTCGAAGGCCAGGCGCGCGTCGGTCGCGAAATAGTTCGCGCCGTCGTAGAAGCCGGGGACGCGCGCTTCATCCACCGCCGGCACCAAGCACTGACCGTGGACCGAGCCCCGGCAATA
>JAYUBF010000190.1:0-5309 GCA_043741435.1 Myxococcales bacterium | reverse complement strand
CTTGCCGTATGGCGTGATCATCTCGTAGGTGTCGCGGTAGCTCGAGTCCCCCGAGCCCGGGATCTTCTTCATCGACGCGATCCACGCCGAGTACTTCTCGTCCCAGTTGAGGTGCGAGCTCTCGCTCCACGCGATCCCGGCGGCGCGAGATTCCGGTGTCTCGTCGCGCTCTTCCCACATGTGGCGCACGGGCCAGACCTCGGTGTCCGACACGTTCGCGTTGACCGCGACCGCCGGGTTCCCGACGCCGTCGTCCTTGCTGCCCGCTTCCCCGATCGGCACGGGATAGATTTCGCCGCTCACGTCGAAGTCGTCGGTCGCGTTGCACGAGATGGAGGACATCGCTGCCGACAAGGACAGAGCCAGGAAGATCGATCGCTGGATGGACATGCGTGCCCTTAGAGCAACCCCCATGCCGCCGGCGCTGTCGAGACTAGGTGGGCGATATGGCTTACAAGCCCGCGGCCAAGAGAAGTCCAGGTGGACACCCGCCCCCACCGGATCCCGGCGAGACGGCCAAAGGAGTAGCCAGGGTGTGCTCCGTTGACAGCTTCGGGTCGAGACCGTTGCAACGCCACGACCTCGCTGATACTTTGTTCGCGCCTCGACGCCCGAGCATCAAGGAGACGATATGGCCGGCACGCGTAAAGACGACGGAAGCATCACCAAGAGCGACCTCGTCGAGTCCGTTTCGAACAAGCTCCAGATCCCCCGCGGGAAGGCCGAGCTCATCATCAATGGCGTCTTCGACTGCATGGAGCGAGCGCTGCGCAGCGGCGATCGCATCGAGATCCGAGGCTTCGGCAGCTTCGAGATCCGTCACTACGAGGGCTACGAAGGTCGCAACCCGCGCACCGGCGATCCGGTCGGTGTGCAGCCCAAGCGTCTCCCCTTCTTCAAGGTCGGCAAGGAGCTGAAGGAACGCGTCAACGAGGGCTACATGAAGCAGCTCGCGGCCGCCGAGAGCAGCAAGGTCGCGGCGTCCGGCACGGGCGGCCCGCGCGTCTAGTTCACGTTTGGCCCGGCTATTTGCCGGTGAAGCTGGACCGGAGCTTCGCGCTCGTGTTCGAGAACCCGAGCCCCACCACCATCACCAACATTTGACTGTACGCCAGCAAGCGATCACGCGCATGGCGCAGATGCTACACCGACGGGCTAGCCGTCGTCTGACGGATCGAAGCGCTGCATCGGCATCGTGGCTTCGACGCGGGGCAATGGATCCTCGATCGGTTGATCGGGCGGCGGGACCGCGACGGGCGCGCGGCGGTCGGCACTTGCCGCCGCTGGGATGGGCGGCGGCGCGGATGGCGCCAACGTGGCCATTTCTCCGGAGACGGTCTCGGCGTTCGGCGTGGGGACGGCGTCCGCGGGACGCGCGTATTCGTCGAGCTTGCGATACAGCGTCTTGCGGTCGAGGCCCAGCCGTTGTGCGGCGCGGGTCTTGTTGCCGCCCTCGGCTTGCAGCACGCGGTGGATGTACTCGCGCTCCAGCTCGTCGAGCGTCAGGGCGCGTTGCAGCGCGCCCTGCAGCATGTCGGCGGAGCGACGCTCGCGCACCTGCGGTGGAAGATCTTCCGGCGTCACGTGATCACCTTCGGCGAGCGCGACGGCGCGCTCGATCACGTTCTCGAGCTCGCGTACGTTTCCGGGCCACGGATACTGGAGCAGGATCTTGCTCGCAGCCTCAGTGATGCCGAGCATGCGCTTGCCGGAGCGACGGCCGGCCTCGACGAGGAAGTGCTCGGCCAGCGCCAGGACGTCTTCCGAGCGATCTCGCAGCGGCGGTAGCACCACCTCGATGACGTGGAGGCGATAGAACAGGTCCTCGCGAAATGCGCCTTCGCGCATGCGCTGGGCGAGGTCACGGTTGGTGGCCGACAGCACGCGCACGTCGACCTTCTCCGAGCGCGCCGAGCCGAGGGGACGCAGCTCGCGCTCTTGCAACACGCGCAGGAGCTTGGCCTGTAGCGCGGGAGACAGGTCACCGATCTCGTCGAGGAAGATGGTGCCGCCCTCGGCCTCGACGAACATGCCGGCGTGATCGGTGCGCGCGTCGGTGAACGCGCCCTTCTTGTAGCCGAACAGCTCGCTCTCGAGCAGCTGGTCGGGGATGGCGGCGCAGTTCACCGCGACGAACGACTTCTTCGCGCGGGGCGAGTGAAAATGCAGCGCGCGCGCGACGAGCTCCTTGCCGGTGCCCGATTCGCCGGTGATGAGCACGTTGGCCGCCGAGGTCGAGAGGCGGCGGATGAGGGCGAAGACCTCCTGCATGACCGGTGAGCGACCGATCATGTTCTCGAAGCGGTACGGGCGTTCGACCTCGCTGCGGAGGCGCGCCACCTCGCTGCGCAGCTCACGCTCCTCGAGCGCCTTGCCCACGGCCGCCACCAGGTCGTCGATCTCGAAGGGCTTGGTGATGTAGTCGTGCGCGCCGAGCTTGAGCGCGCGCTTCGCCGTCTCGATGGAGCCGAACGCCGTGACCACGATGACGTGCGGCGGACCGTCCTCCGACTGTGCCGCGCGGATCTCCGCGAGGACATCGAGCCCGTCCATGTCGGGCATCTTCACGTCGGTGACTACGAGGTCCACATCGCCCTGCCGCACTCGCGCGATGCCGGCACGCCCGCCCGGCACGACGTCGACGCGGTAGCCCTCATCGGTGAAAGCCTCGGAGAGCATGTCGCGCATCGCTGCGTCGTCCTCGATGACGAGCAACTGCGTGCGGGCGCGATCGGACCTGTCCATGTACGCGAATCCTTCACGATTGCTCTAGAAGGTGCAACCTCAGTCCGCGGGGAGGAACACGCGGAAGATCGTGCCACCGTCGGCGGGCGCGTCGATCTCGATCCAGCCGTCGTGGTCCTTCACGATGCCGTTCGACACCGCGAGGCCGAGGCCGGTCCCGCCCGGATCGGTCTCGTTCGGTGGCTTCGTCGAATAGAACGGCTCGAAGATGCGCTCGCGATCGGCCTCGGGGATCCCCACGCCGGTGTCGGCCACGGCGAGCGCCACGTAGCGCCCCATCGGCGCGGCATCGAGCCCAGGACGACGACGAGCGAGGCCGTGCAGCGCGACGGTGAGCCGTCCACCGCGGGGCATCGCCTGGATCGCGTTCACGCACAAGTTGATGAGCACCTGCTGGAGCTGATCCGCATCGGCGTTCACCTCGGTGTTGTCGGGCGCTTCCACCGAGTCGCCATCGGCGACCGGCTCGCGCTCGTACGGCAAGCGCACCACCTCGATCTTGAATTGCTCGAGTTGGTGCTCGAGGAAGTCGAGCGCCTCGGCCACGACCTTTTGCACGTCGACGCGCCCCCGCGCGCGCTGCGGTCGACGGGCGTAGTCGAGGAGCTGCTGGATGATCTTCGTGATGCGCTGCGTCTGCGCAGCGATGATGCCGGCATTCTTTGCGACGTCGGCGGCCGCCAGCGGGTGCGCCTCACCACCTCGCAGCGCTTCTTCCGCGCGCTTCTCCATCGTGCGCGCTCTGCCGCCGATCACGTTGAGCGGCGTGCCCACCTCGTGCGCGATGCCCGCGGCGAGCTGACCAATGGTGGCCAGCTTTTCCGAGTGCCGCAGCCTTGCTTCGAGCGAGAGCTTGGCGTCCACGCCAACGAGGACGTCCTTGCGGGCCTCGCGCAACGAGCCGGTCATGGCGTTGAAGCGCTCCGCCAGCGCACCGACCTCGTCGTCGCGCTCGCGCAAGATCACGCGGCCGAGATCGCCACGGCTCACGTCGTCGATGGCCTCGAGCAAGCGCTTGAGCGGGTTGGAGATGGTCTCGTTCGCGGACACCCACAGGAACAGCGCCAGCATGAGGGCGAGCCCACCGACCGCGTACACCGCGTTCCACACGCTGTCCGAGATGGCGTGCACCGTCTCCACCTCGTCGGCCACGAGATCGAGCGCACCGACGAGCGCGCCCGAGCCGTCCCGGATCGGCTCCATCACGGCGTACGAAGGTCGGCCTTCGATCTCCACGTGCTCGCCGTACGGCAAGCCCTCGACGACCGCGCGCCGCAAGCGGAACTGCCGCGAGGGATCACGCGAAGGCGGCAGGTAGAGGGCCTGCCCATCGACGGAGACGGCCTCGCCGCCCGGCGGCGCCACACCCGCGTCGCCGGAGGGCACCCTGCCGGCGTCGATGGGCTCGCCGATCTGGAAGCCAGTGCGCGTGCCTGCACCGGGCCGCTCGAGGTCGATGTACGTGAAGCGGATCTCGGGCTCGGCTGCCTGCCAGCGCGCGATGAGCGGGCCCAGGTCCTCGAACAAGCCGTCCTTCAGGGCAGCTTCGAGGGTGACGCGCGCCATGCCCCCGAGGGTCGACAACCGACGAGCCGAATCTGCGCTCAGCTCGGCGCGACGATTGCGCACGTTGACGGTGGCGTAGATGCCGAGCGCGAGCACGACCACCGAGAGGGTCACGAGGGTGATGCGGGCGCCGATCTTCATGGGCTCTGGGGGTCGGGCCGATACCGCTTCAGCAAGTCGGCGACGCGATCGAGGGGCAGGCCAGGCGCGAAGTTGCCGCTGTGGCCCGTCATGTCCTCGGCCATGCACAACGAGTTGAGGATGGCCTCCTCCGTGGCTTCGATGACCGCCTCGTAGAGCGGTCCCGTGGCGCGGTCGTACATCGCCGTCACCTCGTGGGTCAGCGTGGTGCCGGTGCGCGGGACGCGGTTCGCCGTCGAGAAGCCGAGGATGATCTCGCCCGAGCCGTGCGCCGCGTAGGAGCCCACGCGGCCGATGCCCAAGGCGGACCGCTTGCACACGCGCCCGATCTGCGACGACGTGAGCGGCGCATCGGTGGCCACGACCACGATGATGGAGCCGTAGTTGTTGACCCGTCGAGGGCTCGCGGCGAGCTCACGCTCGAGGAGCATGCCGACGGGGACGCCGTCGATGCGCAAGGAGCCCATCACACCGAAGTTGGACAGCACCAGAACGCCGACGGTGAACTGTCCACTGTCGGCGGGAACCGTCCGCGAGGCCGTGCCGATGCCCGCCTTGAACCCGTAGGCGACCATCCCCGTCCCGGCCCCGACCGAGCCTTCTGCCACCGGACCCGCCTTGGCGCCCGCGATCGCTTTCATCGCGTCGTTCGGCATCACATGGCGTCCGCGAGCGTCGTTGAGCGTGGAGTCGTCGCACTCGGCCACGACGGGGATCGCCACGTCGTCGCTTCGTCCGATCTCCGGGTAGCGCTTGAGCATGTAGGAGATCACGCCGTCTGCCACGCGCGGGATGTTCATCGTGTTGGTCAGCAGGATCGGGACGTCGATCGCTCCCTGCGTGTTCACCCAGATGCT
>JAYUBF010000189.1:0-1555 GCA_043741435.1 Myxococcales bacterium | reverse complement strand
ACCGGAGACGCCGCGAAGGGTGCGTTCCTCGATACCGTCTTCCACATCATCCACGAAGGCACGAGGGCGCGCGTCGAAAGCCCGGTCGCGCATGTGTTGCGCGAGGGGACCGTGGTGGGCCTTGCAAACCATACCTTGCTCGTTCACCGCGACGGCACCGAGACCCCGATCGACGACAGCGCCGCGCCCATTCGAAATAGCGATAACGTCCTCGTGGGTGTCGTGTTGGTCTTCCGCGATGCCAGTGAGAAGCGCCGGGCGGATGCGGAGCGCCTCGAGCTGCTCGAACGCGAGAGAGCAGCGCGGGCGGAGGCCGAAGCCGAGCGCTCGAAGCTTCATACAATCTTCATGCAAGCGCCGGCACTAACACTACTGCGGGAAGTCCTGCGTGATGGCCCCGGTCGCACGGCACCCCCTGTGTAGCGCGGTGTCGTTTGTTTCTCACTGTGTCCTTCCATTCTTTCGCGCAGGCCTTTCCATCTCCTGAATCGTGTCCATGGTCTGGACGCATGTTCGAGATGGGCGATGCGGGGCTCGGGCGTCTTCAGTCGTTCTTCTACGAGGACATCGGTCAGCACCTGCGTCGGCGGGAGCAGCGTGCTTCGTTCGCGGCGTACGCGTTCGGTCTGCTGAGCGAGGGCGAGCGGAAGAGCGTGGAGCCGATCGCCGCGCGTGCGACGGGCGACCCCGAAGAATGTCAGCGCATGCACGATCGTCTTCTGCACTTCACGAGCACCAGCACGTGGGACGATCACGCCGTGCGGCTTGAGGCCGCGCGCTACGTCGCGAAGGCGTTGAGCGCGCGCGAGCCGGTGACCACGTGGGTCATCGACGACACGGGATTTCCCAAGCAAGGGACGCACTCGGTGGGCGTGCAGCGGCAGTACAGCGGCACGCTGGGCAAGGTCGGCAACTGCCAGATCGGCGTGAGCCTCGTCGTGGCGACGCGCACCGAGCACGTGCCTATCGACTTCGCGCTGTACTTGCCAAAGACGTGGACCGAGGACCCGGCGCGCAGGCTCGAGGCATCGATCCCAGCCGACGCGGTCTTCAAGACGAAGATCGAGCTCGCACTCGACCTCATCGCTCGCGCTGTCGCGGACAAGATCCCTGGCGAGATCGTGCTGGCCGATGCCGCGTACGGCACCTCGCACGACTTCCGCGAGTCGATCCGTGCGCAAGGGCTCGACTACGCGGTTGCGGTCTCCGCGTTGACGCACGTGTTTCTGGTGGACGCGAAGAATCGTCGCAGTAGCCCGCAGATCGCCGTGGGCAAGGTCGGCGGCTACCTCGGGTCGGAAGCGTTTCGCAAGTACACGTGGCGGCACGGCACGCGCGACCGCCTCTCGAGTCGCTTCTGCTTCCGACGCGTGAAGGTGGCGCACGACGACGGCACGGAGCTCGCGTCGCGCGAGCCGCTCTGGCTCGTCGTCGAGTGGCCTGAGCACGAGGCCGCGCCAACGAAGTTCGTGCTCACCACGCTGCCACGGCGGATGAGCAAGAAGCAGATCATCCGCACGATGATGGAGCGGTGGCGCACCGAGCGCGCGTACCA
>JAYUBF010000188.1:0-5361 GCA_043741435.1 Myxococcales bacterium | reverse complement strand
TGCGCCAGAAGGAGAGCGTGCGTCTCGAGCAGGTCCGGATGCAGGCCGATCTCGCCGTGACCGCTCGTACCGAAGAGCTGCGCAAGCTCGACGAAGCGCGTGCGTCGCAGAAGGCTACCGTCGCTGCGCACGAGCGTGAGCTGCAGGCCCTGTCTGCCCGCAAGGAGCGCGAGCTGCGCGCGCTGGCCGAGGCCCGCGCCGGCGAAGAAGCGAAGATCGCCGTCGCGCGCAACGAGGTGCAACGCACCCGCAGCGAGCTGGTTGCCCTCGAGCAACAGCGCGCGGCCCAGAAAGACGAAGCGCAGAAGACTCGCCGCGAGCTGCTCGCGCTCGACAGCCAGCGTGTACAGCAAGCCCAGCTGGTGCAGCGAGCCAAGAGCGAGGCCCAGAGCGAGCTCGACGCGCTCGAGGCGCAGAAGCTCGCCAACAAAACGGAAGCGCAACGCGCGAAGAGCGAGCTGGCCACACTCGAGGCACAGCGCGCGCTGCAGAAGGACGCCGCGCTGAAGTCGCGCAGCGAGATCGAGCAGCTCGAAGCGCAGAAGCTCGCGCAAAAAGTCGAAGCCAAAAAGACGCGCGGTGAGCTGGCCTCGCTCGAGGCACAGCGCCAACAGCTCGAGGCGCAACGCATCTCCACCAGCAGCGAGGCGCAGCGTGCTCGTGCCGAGATCGACAGCAAGCGTGCGGAGCGCGAGGCTCTCGAGCGCAAGATCGGCGAGGCCAAGGCCGAGCTCGAAAAGGCCGAGCTCCAGGCCAAGATGGTCGCGCAGAAGGCCGAAGAGGCCCAACGCCGCGCGGTCGCCCAGGCGGCCGTGAAGACGGCGCCGGTGCCGGTGCCGGTGATCGACCCGCCGCTGTCGCCGAAGGCGAAGGAGCTGGCGCGTGCGGGCCGTATGGCCAGCGCGCTGGTGCGCGACATTCGCTTTGCCGACGACGCCGAGTCCGATCGCGTGGTGATCGAGATGCAGGGCGAGCCCGATTGGCGCACCACGCCTTCTCACAACGGGGAGCTCACGCTGCGCTTGTCGGGTGTGGAGCTGCCGCGTCGTCTCGAGCGCACGCTCGACACCGCTGCGTACAAGGGCCCGGTCCGGTCCGTCTCCACGTACCCTGATCCGAACGAAGCCGGTGTGGTTCGCGTCGTGGTCGCTCTCAATCGCGACGTCAAGGGTGGCGAGCCCAAGGTCACGAAGGAGGGCGGTCGCCTGGTGTGGGAGTTCCCGCGCGAGGCGCACAGCCAGTCCATCGCGCCCACCCGCGTCGGGGGTTATGGCGCGTCGATTCCGCTCCAGGTCTCGGCCGGCTCCACCAACCTGCCGCAAGCGCAGCAAGGTCGTCGTCGCCCGAGCTTCAGCGGTCGTCGCATCGACCTCGACTTCAAGGACTTCGACATCCACAACATCCTGCGCATGCTGTCCGACGTCGGCCAGGTGAACATCATCACCTCCGACGACGTGAAGGGCACCATCACAATCCGTATGCGCGACGTCCCATGGGACCAGGCGCTCGAGGTGATCTTGCGCTCGAAGAGCCTCGGCATGCAGCGAGAGGGGAACCTCATCCGCGTCGCGCCGCTCAAGGTGCTCGAGCAGGAGATGGAGGCGGAGATCGCCCGCGCCAAGGCCGCCATCGAGCTCAAGCCGCTCGACACGCGCCTCATCCCGCTCAGCTATGCGAGCGGTGACAAGATGTTGCCCCGCGTACAAGAGCTGCTCTCGTCGCGCGGCAAGGTGTCCGTCGACGAACGCACCAACATGCTGATCGTTTCCGACGTGGCGTCGAACATCTCGCTCGCCGAGGACCTGATCCGCAACCTCGACACGCAGACCCCGCAGGTCCTCATCGAGGCCCGTGTGGTGGAAGCGCGTCAGACCTTCACCCGCACCATCGGCATCCAGTGGGGCGGCAGCGCGCTCAACTCTGCCTCGACCGGAAATCCGACCGGTCTCGTGTTCCCATCGACGGTCGGCGTGGCCGGCGCGGGCACCGACACCACGGCGCCGACCGCGGGTCTCCTCAACGGTCAGGCCACGAACCCGAACTACGTCGTCAACCTTCCGGCCGCGATCGGCACCGGCTCCGGCGGCGGCCTCGGCGTCACGCTCGGCTCGCTCACCGGCGCGTACAACATCAACCTCCGGTTGTCGGCGCTCGAGGCCAGCGGCGAGGTGCGCATCGTGTCGGCCCCGAAGATCACCACGCTCGACAACGTCGAAGCCTCCATCGAGCAAGGCGTGGCCATCCCGATCTCGGTCGTGAGCGCCGCCGGTACGAACACCATCTTCGTCGACGCCAAGCTCAACCTCACCGTCAAGCCGCACGTCACGAACGAAGGCTCGGTCGCGATGCTCGTGAACATCACGCGCAACGAGCCGGACTTCGTCAACGTCGGCGCTCGTGGCGACCCCACGATCTTGAAGAAGCAGGCGCGCACCGAGATGTTGGTGCGCGACGGCGACACGGCGGTCATCGGCGGTATCTACACGCGCAACTCCGGTATGGCGTACCAGAAGCTGCCGTGGATCGCGGACGTGCCCATCCTCGGCTGGCTCTTCAAGAACAAGCGCGAGAACGACGACCGCACCGAGCTCCTCATCTTCATCACGCCGCGCATCGTCAATCGCCAGATGGTCGCTCGGTAGCGCGATGGGGCCCATGCGGCTCAGGCTCCTCACGGCGGGCGAGTCGCATGGCCCCGGGCTGTGCGGCATCCTCGAGGGACTGCCGCACGGCATCCCCTTCGACGAAGAGACGATCAACGAAGACTTGCGCCGACGGCAGGGCGGCTATGGTCGCGGGGGTCGCCAGAAGATCGAGCGCGATCGCATCGAGGTGCTGTCCGGGATTCGTGGCAAGCACAGCATCGGATCTCCGATCGCCTTCGTGGTCCGCAACCTCGACTTCGAGTCGTGGACGGACACCATGTCGCCGTTCGGCGACAATCCGGCGGCAAAGGCGCTCACGCGGCCACGGCCGGGTCACGCCGATCTCGCGGGTGCATTGCGCTTCGAGATCACCGACGCGCGCGACGTGCTCGAGCGCTCGTCAGCGCGATCGACCGCGATCCGCGTTGCTGCTGGCGCGCTGTGCAAGGCGTTGTTGAAAGCAGCCGGCGTGACCGTCGGTTGTCATGTTGCGTCCATCGGTGACGTCAGCGCGCCGCCGGTGTCGGGTACGGACGTGGAGGCGATCAAGGCCGCGATCGCGCGTGCCGAGACGAGCGAGGTTCGCTGCGCCGATCCCGATGCGGGCGACCGCATGAAGCAAGCGATCAAGAACGCCCAAAAAGAAGGCGACTCGCTGGGCGGCATCGGCGAGGTCATCGCGTGGAACGTCCCGGCGGGGCTCGGCAGCCACGCGGAGTGGGATCGTCGCCTCGATGGACAGATCGCCCAGTCATTCTGCTCGATCCAGTCCGTCAAGGCCGTCGAGATCGGGCTCGGGATGGAGTCCGCGCGGTTGCGCGGCTCGCAAGTGCACGATCCCATCGCGTACGAAGCCGGTGCGTTCGTGCGGCCCAGCAATCGCGCGGGCGGCATCGAGGGCGGCATCACCAATGGTGAGCCGATCATCGCACGCGCCGCGTTCAAGCCGATCCCCACGTTGGCGCGCGCGCTGGCGTCGGTGGATCTCCAGTCCAAAGAAAATTTCTCGGCCCACAGGGAGCGCACCGATTCGTGCGCCGTGCCGGCAGGCTCGGTCATCGCCGAGGCCGCGCTCGCGTTCGTGTTGGCCAGCGCGCTGCTCGACAAAACGGGTGGCGATTCGTTGTCCGAGGTCCTGCGCAACCTCGACGGCCACCGACGTGTCATCGCTGCTCTGTAAGCAGCCGATCTACCTGGTCGGCATGATGGGCGCCGGCAAGAGCGTCGTCGGTACGCGGCTGGCCAAGCGCTTGGGTGTGCCCTTCTTCGATCTCGATCACTGGGTCGAGCAGAAGGTCGGGCTCACCATCCCGCTCATGTTCTCGACGGGTCGAGAGGCGAGGTTTCGTGGGCTCGAAGAGCAAGGGGTCATCGATCTCGGTGGCAAGCCGTGCGTGATCGCGACTGGCGGCGGCGCCGTGAAGTCGGTGAAGTCGCTCGAGCACATGCTCACCCGCGGTCGCGTGGTGTACTTGCGCGCGGGTGTCGCCGCGATCCTCGCGCGCATGAGCGAACGCTCGATCGCGACGCGTCCGCTGTTGCGCGACGGAGATCCGCAGAAGGTCCTCGAAGAGCTCCTGCGCGAGCGCTCGGCCGCCTATGAGCGCGCGCACGTCGTAATCGACACGGATGGCATGCCGCGTGACGAGGTCGCCGCGCACGTCGCGCGTGTGCTTGCGGCTGCCATGGTGCCGGTCCCGGTGCCGGAGTCCGAAGGCGGCCGCTACGACGCGCTCATCGCGCGCGACGATCCCAACGGCGAGATCCTGCGCGCGCACACCGCGGGCTGGCTCGGCAAGCGGCCGCGTTTCCTCCTGGCCGATCGCGACGTGGCCGCGCGCTATGGCGCTCGCGTGGCACGCGCGCTGGGAGATTGTCCCATCGTGACGGTGACCCCCGGTGAAGCATGCAAGTCGTTCACCGAGATGGAGCGCGTCGCCAGTGAGTTGGTGCAGCTCGGAGTCGATCGGTCATCGGTGTTGTTCGCGCTAGGCGGTGGCGCGCTCGGCGATCTCGCCGGCTTCATCGCGGCCACGTTGCTCCGCGGCATGGACTACGTGCACCTGCCGACCACGCTCATGGCGATGGTGGACTCGTCCATCGGAGGCAAGACCGCGGTGAACCTCCCCATCGGCAAGAACCTCGTCGGTGCGTTTCACCAGCCGAGGCTCGTGCTGAGCGACCTGTCGACGTTGGCGACGCTCAATGCGAGGGATCGCACTGCAGGGCTCGGCGAGGTGTTGAAGCATGCGCTGCTCGCGGGCGAAGACCCCGTCGCTGCCATCGAGCGCGATGCGGACCGCCTGCGGGACGGTTCGCCCGAGAGCTTGCTCGAGGTCGTGACCGCGGCCGTCGCGTTCAAGGCGGGCGTCGTTGCTGCGGATCCACGCGAGAAGAAGCGCGCCCAGCGAATGGAGCAGGCGAGCGGCCGCATCACACTCAACCTCGGCCACACCATCGCGCACGGGCTCGAGACGGCGTCACACCACACCGACGATCCGCTGCGCCACGGCGAAGCGGTGCTGTTAGGGCTGTGGGCCGAGTCGATCGTAGGCGCCTCGTTCGGGCTGTGGCCCGAGGGACCGGCACGGCTCGCCGCGCTGTTGCCGCGGCTCGGGCTCGCGTCCGCGCTCGAAGGGGTTCGCGACCGTCTGCGTGCGGATCCCGCGCAGCGCGATGTGGTGAAAGCAGCGATGGTGGCCGACAAAAAGAAGGA
>JAYUBF010000187.1:0-16390 GCA_043741435.1 Myxococcales bacterium | reverse complement strand
TAGATCCTCCTATTCAGATCCCCGCTGCGCTCCTGTCAAGATTTTCTTCTCTTTTTCGATCCCCGCCCGCGCCCCGAGCGATTGAGCAATTACGATCTCCGCAGGGAGAGAGAGCGCCTACAGGATGGATGAACTTATCGAAAAAGGGCCGCCGGGAATGTCCGACGTGGAGACAAAAAACCGTAGCCGGGGAACAGAAGTTGACTGCGATCTTGCGTGCTCTCGCGGTGGACTGGACGGCTCACACGACCTCAGCACGACTGCGTCAGGTCCTCCCGTCGCCGCCGCGGCTGCGGGCCTCGTCCGCTTCCTCGCTCCCGCGTCAGTCGCCACCAGCAGCTTCCGTCGTCGCGTCGCTCGCGACCCAATGCCAAAACCTAAATGTGCCACCGACTGTGCGCGCCAACCGGCTGTGAAATACCGGCGCGTTGCCCTCGTTGATCAGGGCAACAGCTGGATCTCGCCCTTCAGTTCGCGGAGCCTCCTGGTCTGCTTCGTCTTCCACGAGTAGACCCAGAGCGTGTCCGCGTTCACGAAGACCATTCGCGCCTCGTCGATCGTCAAAGGTAGTCCTCGCACCGAGAGACGCTGGACCTTCTTGGTCTTCAGATCGACGGCGACGAGCTGAGGACGGTCTTTTGCATCGCTCTCAGTAAACACCGCCAGCGTCCCTGCTCGATCGACTACGAGGTTGTTCTGCCACACCGCATGAGGGTGCTTACCCCTGTCCCAGGGCAACAACTCGCGATCCGCCTGGTCGTTCCACAACGCCCAGTCCTCTCCCGCCACCTGATAGAAAAACTGCGAGCTGGAGACTGGGACGGCTTCGACGACGCCGTGGTTGCCGTCCTCGATTTTCATCTTCTTGGCCACCTGGGCGACATTTGTCGCTGGATCGTAGCGATAGATGATCGTCTCTGTTTCGTTCCGCACGAAGAAGACGGTCCCGTCTGCAAGCGCCTGGATTGGCGCTTCACCGTCGAAAGAGTTGACCAGCGTTTTCTTCTGGTAGTCGTGGACCTCGACCTGGAACTTCTCTTTGGGAACTACGATGCGTGTGCAGACGATCCACGGCTTTCCGCGTAGGAAAAAGGGAGCGACACACTGCTCTGTGTGCGGGAGCTCGAACTGCTCCTGTTTGCCCACGCTGACGATCTTGATCGTGGCGTCCTTCCCTTTGATCGCAATCAGATCCCGCGCCGGGCTCAGTGAGACGCCTTCAAAAGCACCTTCACGGCTCAACAGCGTGCTGCTTTCTCCGCCGTCGATCGGAACCGCGAGGATCTCCAAGTGCGCCTTGTCGAGACGCGAGAGATAGATCCGCTCCGGGGCTTTCGCCGTCGGTTCGGTCGCCGAGGACGCGCTGGCCGTTACGAAGACAACGCTGAGAGCCGACAACAGGCAAACGATCACCGGACGACAGGGCATGTGCTCGACTCTATGTCGGCCTTCGACCGGTTGTCATCCCCAGCTTTCGGCCTAAGCTGGGAGTGCTACCTAACCTTCTCCGAAAACCTTCCCCCGAGCGTTCCCCCGACCGGAACTGTTATCGGCTGTGATCGCCTGTTATCGCGCGACGTCCACCTGCACCGTCGGGTGGCGAGCCTTTTTTGAGCCATTCAAAGCACAATCCGGTTTGGCTCAAATCTCTTTTGGGTGGTGAACGTGTGCTCGTACGTCCAGGCGCCGTTCTGCATGAACATCGGTCCATCGGGGAACGAGTTGTCGACGGCATCGGCGCGATGGGCACCCTCCCCTAGCCACGATCACTTTGATACGCTGGCCCGCGTGACCGCCGGCGACTACCGGATTGGGCAGCTTGTTCAGCAACAGCTCATCCGTTTCAACGAAATACGGCGCGAGGCCCTGCGCGCAGCGCACGACATTTGCCTCGAACGATAGCGATCGCGATTACGCGATCTTCTTCTTGTCGTCTTGGAAGCGCTTGTTGAACAGGTCGCGGACCTGATCGGCGCGGCGTAGCTTGTTGCGGACCTGCTCTTCGTTGACCGGATAGTTGGTCTGGAAGGCGAGGCCCTCGTCGTAAAAGAGGGTTGCGATCTCTTCGTCGTCGATCGCTTGTGCGGGCTTCTTGCCCTTCAGCATGAGCTTCGAGAAGCCGGGCAGCTTGGCCGTGAGCCAGGGCCAGAGCTCGCCGAGGTAGGACGAGAACAGCTGCAGGTCGTCTTGCAGGCGAGCGTAGATCTCCGTATCGAAGCGCTGGCGGAATGCGACAGCACCTTCGCTGTCACCCCGCGCAACCTCGTCGAGCGTCGCGCGAACGTAGAGCACGTCGTCGACGTAGCGAAGGGGACCAGGCTCGCCTTCCTGCGGCAGCAGCGTGTGCACCACCGTGCCCACGGCGAGCAAGCGCACGTTCAATTCGAGGTCGAGATTGGGCACTGCCTCCTGAAGGATCTTCAGATCGTAAGGAAGCGAGATCAGATACTCCGACACTCTCTCGAGGAACGAACGCTCAACCTCCGCCGCGGCCATAACGCAGTTCATACCCAGCGCATGGGAAAACATCAAGCTCCACCCGACGCCGGATTTGTTCGTGACGCGCTATAATGCGGGTCGCGCAGATGAAGCCTCGTTCACCCGTGCTCGGTTACAACCACAACGTGCGCTACGCCGGGCGCATGTGGCACGTGCAAACCGAAGACTCCGGCGTGCAGAACCCGCACCTGTTCACGCACCTGTTCCACGACGGCACCATCCTCGCGAGCAAGAAGCTCGACTACGACGCGACGAGCGAAGTGAGCTCGGTCCAGAAGCTCATGCAGGCGCAGCACAAGCTGATGCTGCGGGACCTGAAGTCGGGCGCCTTCGACGCCAAGATCGAGCAGTACTTCGGTCCGATCGTCCGCGACCCAGGAGACGCCGAGCCGGCGGATGCGAAGCCCGCGGACCTCAAGATCGAGGTCGAGCCACAGCCGCCCGAGCCGATCACGGAGCCTTCGATTCCGCAAAGTCCCGTGCCCGTCGCTGCCGCGGCCAAGCCTCGCGAGGATCATCCCACGCTGCCGGACCTCGCGCCGATGATGCCGCCTCCCGCAGCGGCGGGGCCTCGTACGGCGCCGCCCGCCCCTCGTCCACGCTCGTCCACGCTGGCGCCGGCCCGCCCGGCTGTCGCGGTCAATGCGGCGCGCACGGGCTCCGCCTTGCCGCCGCCCACCATCGGCATGCGCACGCCGGCGCCCCCCGTCGGTGCAACGCCTGCCCGCCCGCCGGCGCCCACCATCGGCGGGAGCCGCTCGGGCTCGCCGCAAGGCAATCGCCCGACGGCCGAAGGGGTCATCGTCGCGCGGCCGACGGTGATCGTGGGCCAAGGCGGCGCCAAGAAAGGCGACGCCGCCGACTTCTGGAAGACCGAGCGCCGTGCACCCGATCCGGCCTTCGGAGCCGATCTCATCTCGGAGAAGTCGCTCGACGAGGTGATCCTGGCCTACCTCTCCGAAGACGCTCCCAAGAAGTAGCCGCTTGCGGCCACGACGGCCCGTACCCCACACTCGTGAGAACCATGGACATCAAGCTGTATTCCACGACGTACTGCAGCTACTGCCGCGCGGCGAAGCAGCTACTCCTTGCGCGCAAGCTCCCTTTCACCGAGATCGATTGCACCGAGGATCCGGCGACCCGCCAGCGTCTCGTCGACGAGACCGGGCGCAAGACCGTGCCCCAGCTCTACATCGACGGCGTGCCGATCGGCGGTTTCGACGACCTCAACAAGTTGGCTCGATCAGGCGAGCTCGATCGCATCGCCGCGGGCGAGAGCAAGCCCACCCCGGTATCGCCGTAGCTACCGACGCCGCGGACGAACCAGGTACAACACGTTCCACACCGCGAGCGCGAGCAGCAGCGCAGCGACGCCAGGCGCCCACAGGAAGCCGGAGGGTGTCTCTCCCTCGGTGAGCACGAGCGCGTCTTCGTCCACCTGCAACGGCTCGCGCACGGCGACCGTCTCGATGCGATCCCACGGGATGGTCTTGCCCGCGGCGGTCACCCCGTCCGCGCCACCGGTCAGCGTGCCCAGCTGCGCCAGGAGCTGGTGGTGTCCCATGCCGAAGCTCACCTCGGCGGCCGACAGCGCGTCGAGCAGCTGGTTGCGCCTGGCGAGATCGGTCTCGAGCAGCGGCGTGCCGAATCGGAAGACCTCGGGATCATCTTGCGTGAGCTCGGTGACGGGAACCCCGAGCGGCTGCGTCACGCGCTCGAGCTCGTGCTGGGCGTCGGCGAGCGTCGGATATTTTTCACGCAGGAGCTCGAGGACGTAGTGGTCGGAGGCCTGCTCCACCTCGAGGGCCGTCGACGCTGAAAGCGCGACGCTGCGGCCTCGACGGTCGACGACGGAGGCCGCCTTGTGCTCGACGGCGGCGCGCAAAGAAGCGGGCGCGAGATAGCGGCGCACCTCGATGCCCTTCGTGAAGTATTCGCGCAGCGACGAGGCGAACGTGACGTCGCTGAAGCGACGGAGGCGGCCGGTCCAGTGGTTCGACAGATCGCTGCGACCGAGGGTGGCGGTGGCGCGCACGAAGACGGGGGGCTCGGTGCCGAGGAGGCGGAAGAACGTCTCGCGGTTCTTGTCGCCGCGCGCCTCGATGAAGAGGCTGTCGCGGCGGTCGGGGATGCCTTCCACCGTGACGTGGCGCCCGGTGGCGAGGGACATCGGAGCGCCGGTGCCGGTGAGCACGTCGAGCGCGGTCGGTGACTTGCTCTCGAACGCGTAGCGGATGTCGCTGCGGAGATGGAAGATGGTGGCCAGGGAAACGCCGATGACCACGAGGGCCAGGACGGGACTGCGCGAAGGCGGCGCGGGCGAGAGGCCCGCGAACTCGTCGACTATCTCGTTGTTTTCACTCATGCGCAGACGATTCGTCCAGTATAAGACATTGCCATTGCCATGGGGTTCCCTGCAGACACGGTTTTTTCGTCAGCGCGAGGTCGTGCGCGCCGCCCATACGATGGCGGGCACCTTGAGGAGCACATCGAGGTAGTCGCGCGGCCGGACCTTGGATCCGGCCTGGTGCTCCCACCGCACGCCGACCTCCGCGATGGAATGACCGCGCCGACGCGCCAGGTGCAGCACCTCGATGTCGATCCCGAACCGGTCCTCGTGGCACCGCGCGAACAGGTCGCGCGCCACGCCCCCCACGAAGAGCTTGAACCCGCACTGCGTGTCGTGAATCCCCGGCACGGCCCACAGTCGGATCCAAAGATTTCCGAGCCGACCCAGCGCCACCCGGATGGGCGACTGCGGCTGCCGCACGTCGGCGCCCGCGGCCATGCGTGAGCCGACGGCGATCTCCGCACCGGCGTCGAGCGCCCGCTCGAGCGACGCGAGCTCTTCGATCGGCGTCGCCAGATCGGCGTCCATCATGAGCACTCGATCACCGCGCGACGCGGCAACCCCGACGCGAATCGCCGCACCCTTGCCCCGATTGTGCGCCTGCCGCACGAGCCGAACCGCGTCATACGCAGCCGCCACCGCGTCCACCTGCGCCGCCGTGTCATCGCTCGATCCATCGTCGACCACGATGATCTCGACGCTGCCACGGCGCGTCGCGAGGTACTCGAGAGTCTTCATCAAGGACGGCGTGATGCGCGCCGCCTCGTTGTACGCAGGCACCACGATCGAGAGCTTCGGCGAGTTCGAGTTCTGCATTGCCAGGGGCGGTAACGAGCGCGCGAGTCTCCCACCCGGTTGTTCGAATCTCAAGGAGGGATGCCTCGGCGCCCTATCGGCAGGCGGCGCCAGGCGCCGTCGTTTGACCCGCGCTTCGCGCTGACGGTAATCTGCCGCGGCGCCATGTGGGAGCGACACCGTCGACATTTGGGCTCTTCGTGCATCGTTGCGACCGCAGTCGCGACGCAGCTGATCGCGTGCGATAGGCGCCCGAAGGAGCCAGAGGAGATGCTCGCGCAGATCGAGCGCGTGGTCACGAGCGCCGACGCGACGCTCGCGTGGAAGCTGGTCGATCCCGAGACGCAGCAGGTCGTGGAGGGCCTCTACGGCGAGGAGAAGGCCTACGTGGCCGCGCTCCAGCAGCAGCCGCAGAGCGCAGCCGTCACGACCGAGCACGAGCGAGTGAAGGCCTCGACCGAGGTCGATGTCGCCCACTTCTTCGCCGCGCAATGCCACGCGTGGCAGCTCATCGAGAGCTACCGCAAGCGACTCGGCTCGGCTTCAGGGCCGGTCCAGAAGAAGGAAGATGCGCCGGGCTCCATGTGGCTCGCGCGCTACGACGGGATGGCGTTTCACGTCGTGAAGGTGGGCTCGGGATGGGCGTGGGCTGATCTGAAAGGTGAATGGCAGCTCGAGGCGCGCCACGTGAAGAAAGCCGCCACCGAGTTGCGTGGGCCAACCAAGCCAACCAAGCCAACCAAGAACGAGGGTCCGTGAATCATCGCATCGCAGTCATCCCCGGCGACGGCATCGGCGTCGACGTCACCACCGAAGCCGTCCGTGTGCTCGAGGCCGTGAAGGGCCGGCTCAAGAAGCCGCTGCAGCTCACGCACTTCGATTGGGGCGCCGACCGCTACCTGCGCGAAGGCGTGGGCTTGCCCGCCGGGGCGCTCGACGATCTGCGCCAGAACTACGCAGCCATCCTGTTTGGCGCCGTCGGTGATCCACGCGTGAAGGATCAGATCCACGCGCAGGAGATCCTGCTCGGACTGCGCTTCCAGCTCGACCTCTATATCAATCTTCGCCCGGTGAAGCTGCTCGACGAGCGACTCACCCCGCTCAAGAACAAGACCGAAAAAGACATCGACATGGTGGTATTCCGCGAGAACACCGAGGGCCTCTATGCCAACGTCGGTGGCAACTTCAAGCGCGGCACGCTCGACGAGATCGCGGTCAACGAGGACATCAACACCCGCAAGGGCGTGGAGCGCATCATCCGCGCCGCGTTCGAGCTCGCCCGCAAGCGACCGCGCAAGCAGATCTGCATGTCCGACAAGTCGAACGCGCTCCCGCAGGCGCACGGCTTGTGGCTGCGCACGTTCCGGCTCGTGGCTGCCGAATATCCGGACGTGCAGACCACGCACCTCTACATCGACGTGCTGGCCATGGAGATGGTGCGGGCGCCCGAGCGCTTCGACGTGATCGTCACCTCGAACATGTTCGGCGACATCGTCACCGATCTCGGCGCCGTGATCGCCGGCGGGCTCGGTATCGCGGCCTCGGGAAACATCCACCCGGGGCAGGTCTCGCTGTTCGAACCGGTGCACGGCTCGGCGCCGGACATCGCGGGCAAGGGCATCGCCAATCCGCTGGGCGCGATCTCGTCGGCGTCCATGATGCTGACGCACCTCGGTGAGCATGATGCCGCCGCCGTGATCGAACGCCAGGTCGAGCGCGCCATCAAAGAACAGCGTTGCACGAAGGACCTGGGTGGCAGTCTCACCACGGAGGCCTGCGGGCGTTGGGTTGCCGATGGCATCGCGAAGGCCACCTAGAGGGCCCGACCAGGGTCTGTTCGATTTCGCGCCGCAACGCGCGCCAATCGCGCAAGCGGACGACGAAGGCGCACCGCTCGCGGTCCTCCGCGGTGACGCGCCCGCAGCGCTCGAGAAAGACGAGCCTCGCGTGTTCGGCGTGGCGGAGCTGGTGCGCTCGGCATCACGCACGCTCGAGGCACGCTTCCCGTCGGTGTGGGTCGAAGGCGAGGTCACCAACTTGTCGCGGCCTCGCTCTGGTCACATCTACTTCAGCCTGACGGAGACCGACGCCTGCTTGCCCTCCGTGATGTTCCGCACGCAGGCCGTTCGCATGAAGTTCGAATTGCAAGAAGGCCAGCGAGTTCGGGCGCGCGGTCGGCTCTCGATCTTCGAGTCGCAGGGAAAGTTCCAGCTCTACGTCGACGCGCTCGAGCCCGCAGGCATGGGAGCCTTGCAGCTGGCGTTCGAGGCGCTGAAGGCAAAGCTGGCCAAGGAAGGGCTCTTCGACCCTGCGCTCAAGCGCCCCCTACCAGCCTGGCCCCGGCGCATCGGAATCTGCACGTCACCGACGGGCGCGGTCATTCGCGACATCTTGCACGTGGCGGCTCGGCGGGGTCGCGTGCGTCTGCTCCTCGCTCCGTGTCAGGTGCAAGGACCGAGCGCACCAGCGGAGATCCGCGCTGCCCTCGCGGCGCTGCAGCGCGTGCCCGATATCGACGTGATCATCCTCGCTCGAGGCGGTGGCGCGGCCGAGGATCTCGCGGCTTTCAACGACGAGGCCTTGGCGCGCGCCATTCGCGCTTGTCGCGTGCCGGTGGTGAGCGCCGTGGGTCACGAGGTGGATTTTTCCATCTCCGACTTCGTCGCCGATCTACGTGCACCCACGCCATCGGCAGCGGCGGAAGTGGTGGTGCCGCTCCTCGCGAACCTCGAGACCCGCCTCGACGAGGCGCTTCGGCGCCTGCTGCGTGCAGGCGCGCGCAGCATCGCCGACGGACGGCTCGCGCTCGACGACGAGCTGGGCCAGGCGAACAAGCTCCTCCTGCAGCGCATCGCCCGCGATCGTCGCTCCCTCACCGACGTACAGCGACGACTGGCGGCCCTGCACCCGCGTGCGAGGCTCTCGGCCGATCGCGCCAAGCTGGAGGCACTGTCGAATCGGCTCGCGACCGCGGTGCGTCGCCGCCTAACCGACCGCCGACGCGCCTTCGAGACCTCGCTCGGGACGTTGTCCGCGCTGTCACCGCTGCGCGTGCTCGAGCGGGGCTACTCCATCACGAAGAGGGAAGACGGCCGCGTGGTGCGGGACGCGGCCGCCGTGAGCTCCGGTGACGCGATCGAGGTCGTGCTTTTGCGCGGTGCGCTGAAGGCCCGTGTACTATCGAGTGCTCAGTCGGCTGCGCAGGCCGCCGATACCAAGCCGCCCGACTCAACCAGATGAAGTGATGATCTAGATGACCAAGAACGGACAAAGCGTACTGGTGATCGAGCCTTCCCGGGCCGCGCGTGAACGCGTGGGCAAGCTCATCACCGCGCTCGCCTACGAGCCGCGCCTCGCTGCCAACGTCCTCGAGGCGCACGCGCTCTTCGATCATTCATCGGCGGTGATCGCCGCGCATCCGGGGGCCGCGGAGATCTACCCGCGCCTGCGCTCCACCGGCATTCCGCTTATTGCAACGTTCCACGCCAAGCAGACGAACCCCGGCGAGCTGGCGCGAGAGATCGGTGCCGATGCCTTCCTGCTGCGTCCCTACCGCCCAGACGCGTTGAACCTCGCGCTCTATGCAGCGTCCGTCGCACGCGAGCTTCGCCAGAAGGGCCCACGCGTGGACGCCGGCCCGGGCGAGCTCACGGAGGACGAGAAGGGTCGTCACAACCCACAGGTCGATCTGTTCAAGACCCTGCTCCCGCTCGAGATCCGTCGCGCGCGTCGGCACGGCTATCCCATCGCGATCTGCGTGGTGTCGCTGGATCCGCTGCCGGATGCGCGCCACGTCTCACCGGATATCGCGGCGGCCTGCGTTCCGCTGCTGCGCCGCGCGGTGCGTGACGTGGATCTCCTGGTTCGCTATGGCGAAGGTCGCTTCCTCGTGTTCTTGCCTCACACGGATGCCCGCGGCGCCGACACCGTCGGTAACCGTATCGTGAGCGACATCCGTTCTTGCCGCTTCAAGGTATCCGGCATCGAGCTCATGGTCACCGCGTCGGTCGGCATCGCCTCACCGAAGACCGGGAGCACGACGTCGTTCGCGCGCCTCATCCGCGATGCGCACGCCGCCGTGCGTGCCGCGCAGCTGAAGGGTGGGGACCGCGCGATCGTGAGGCAGTGAGCCTCACCGCTCGGACGCGCATGTGCGCCGTCATCGGCTGGCCGGTGGCCCACAGCTTGTCCCCGGCAATGCACAACGCCGCGTACTCGCACCTCGCGCTCGACTACGCCTACGCCGCGTTCCCGGTCCCCACCGGCGAAGTGGCCGCGGCGATCGCCGGTGCGCAGGCGCTGGGCTTCGCCGGCCTCAACGTCACCGTGCCGCACAAAGAAGCTGCGCTCGCGTGCTGCGTGCCCGACGCCGTGGCGAAGGCGGTGGGCGCGGTGAATACCATCACGTTCGACGGTGGCGCGGCGGCCGGCACCAACACCGACGTGTACGGTCTCGAGCAAACGCTGTCAGCCCTGGCGCCCGCGAAGCTGGCGCGCGCGGTGATCCTCGGTTCCGGTGGTGCTGCTCGGGCGGCCGCCTACGTGCTCGCGGCGCGCGGCATCGCCTTCTCCGTGTGCGCGCGGAGGGAGCGTCGCATCCACGTCGGAGATCGCCATCTCGAGGTCTTCTCGATCGATGCGCTCGGTTCCCGGTTCTTCGAGGAGCTGCTCGCGGAGGCCGATCTGCTCGTGGATGCCACGCCGCTCGGGCTGGGCGACGAGCCCACGCCGTGGCCAGTGGCCGCATTGCGCAGCGACGCGGTGGTGGTCGACCTGGTCGTCCGCAAGCAGACCCCGCTGAGTCGCGCGGCGACGGCACGTGGGCTGCGCGTGCAGGTGGGTGACGTGATGTTGTTGCACCAAGGCGCGGCCGCCTTCACGCGCTTCACCGGCGTGGCGGCGCCCGTCGAGGTCATGGGCACCGCCTTGCACTCCGCGATGGAGGCCGAATGAAGCGCATCGTCTCCGCGCTCGACGAGGACCAGACGATCGCGCTCGAGCACGATCTGTTGCGTCGCTCCGATCTGATCGTGCACAGCGTGACCACCATCGAGGAGCTGCTGGTGGCCGCCCGCGAGAGCGCTCAGCTGTGCTTGGTCGGTCCGCTCCTCCCCGACGGTGATGCGCGCGACGCGCTCGAGGCGGTCCACGCGGACCGCGATCTCACCGACATGCCCGTAGTGCTGGTGGCCACGCCGGAGATCGCCGCGCGGGTCGGCAGCGAAGGCTTCGCTGCGGTGCTGAGCCTGCCGCTCACCGAGCCGCTCGACGAGCGTCTGAGCGTGCTACTCGCCGCGACTCCGCGCCTGTCACGTCGGCGGCGCGGGTTCGCTCGCGTGCGAGATCGCGAGGAGCAGCCGCTCGGGCATGCCATCGACTTCGCGGAAAACGGCGTGCTCTTGCGCACGCGGAAGCCAGCGACGGTAGGAATGGATCTGGTCGTGTCGATCACGTTCCCGGGGGCCACCGCGCCCCTGCCGGGCAATGCGCGGGTCGTCCGCGTGAACGGCGAGAGGGTGGCGTTGGCCTTCCAGGAGCCGAACGCTGCGTTGCGTGGGGCCTTGGCCGACGCGACCGGTCACCTGCCCGACGCTACGACCGGCCTCTCGTTCCAGCCGCGCGAGGCGCTCGGTGCACGGGGTGTGGAGCTGGCGGGCACGCTCCTCGAGGGACCGGCGCTGGCGGCACTGTTTGCGCACGTCGAAGGCCCGACCGAGCCGGTGCGTCTCCGCGCTCGCGATCTCGGTCGCTTCGACGACGCTGCGCTCGATCGCTTCCTCGCGCTCCTGGCTGCGGCCGGCGCCCCCGTGGAGCTGTGCTCCTGTCCTGCGTGGCTGGGTGAGCTCTGCGCGCGCATGCCGTCGCTCTCACGACGCGTGCAGATCACGTCGCTGTGGGTGGCCGTGCGCTGCACCGATTGCGGTGATCGCTTCGAAGATCTGGCCGCGATCGGTGCCTGCAACCGTGCCGCCGCAGACACGGCGCTGGCGTCGCTGACGCAACCCGCGTGTCTGGTCTGCGGCGGCAAGCTCGCGCTCATACAGGCGGCCGACGCCCTGCTCGCATTCGTCGCCTGACCGGCGGAAGATCGTCGACCCGTACGCGTAGGCTCTTGAATCTGGAGAACATGGGCCAACTCCTCTACTACGCGCTGTTCCTCGGCTTCGCGCGCAACTGGCTGCTCGAATACCCTTGGCTGGTAGGGATGGTGGTCGTCATCTACCTCCTGCGTCACCGCCTGCCTGACCCCTACCTGTGGGCGAAGACGGCTGCACGTCGCCGACAGCTCTGGCTCCAGGTGTTGCAGAACCCGGACAACGCGGTCGCGCGCCGTGACCTGGCGCTCATCTCGCTCGAGCGAAATCGACCCCAGCAAGCGATCGTGCTCCTCGAGGAAGCGCGCCGCCGCGACCCGCAGTCCGCCGAGCTCGCGTACCTCCTCGCGCTCGCCATGGTTCGCGGCGGTCGCCCCGCCGACGCGCTGCCGCTGCTTCAGCTCGCCGAGCAAACGGATCCGAAGCTACGGTACGGCGAGGTCTACCTCACCGCCGGCATCGCGCTCACGGCGCTCGACCGCGGAGCCGAGGCAGAGGATTCACTCCTCCGCTATCTCAAGATCAATGCCTCTTCCGTCGAGGGGTGGGTGCGCCTGGCGCGCCTGCGCCGCGCGCAGGGCGACAAGGACGGCGCGCGCGCTGCACTGCAAGGTGCGATGGAGGCCTTCGAGCAGAACCCGCGCTTCCGCCGGCGAAAAGAGCTCGGTTGGTACTTGCGCGCGATGATCGCTCGCGTGATTTGACCGCAGCCTAGAAGATCTGCGCCGCGAAGCGGAACATGAGCAGGCGCGCCGCGGTCTCGGTCGGACGCAGGACCAGGGCCCCGTCGAAGCCGGTGCCGTTGCGATGCACGAGGTGCGCGCCGGAGTGGTCGGGATAGGCCGTCGCGAACACCGACACGTGGTTGGTGCTGGCGAGCTCGGCTGCGACCAGGTCGACCAAGGCAGGCTGCGCGGTCGCGACGAAGTCCGTGGCGTGCAGGCCGAGCTCCGCGTAGTCGAGCGACACGCCCACTTGCCAGCCTTCGTTCCACGCTGGCCCGGGCGCCGCCTGGGTGCGTGCGAGGTACGACACCTGTGACCCGTTCGTGTCGGACACGTTGATCGCCACGTCGTAGCGAGCACCGCTCGCCGCCACCTGTAGATGAACGTGGTCCGCGTCGGAGCGACAGCCGCGATGGCTCGGTAGGACCACCGCGTAGACGATGCCATCGAGCCGACCGAAGCCGTCGCCCAATGCTGAGCCGAACGATTCTTGACAGGGCCAGCGCGTAGGCGTGCCGTCGCCACCCGGGGAGGATGCATCGGGCGCGCTCGCAGGCACGGCGCCACTGCACCCCGACAGCAGGCCCGACACCAAGCACGAGACGAACAAGGCCGCGCGGAGCATGCTCACCCGAATAGACACCCCCACGACCTCGGTCACGCGAAAAAGAAAGCTGCCGACAAGAAAAAGCCCCGCCGATGCGATGGCGGGGCTTCGTCTTCCCTGCAGATGCTACGAGGAGACCGCGGCCTCTCGGCTACAGCCTCGGACGCTACTAGAGATCGTACGGACGAACCGTGGAACGACCGTTGCCCTTGGCGCGCGACGTGGCGTCCGAAAGCATCATGTGCACGCGCTCCGACACCGCCTCGATGAGATCACCGGACGACATGCATCCAGCGGACTTAACGACGTCCTTCATCTTCGAGCCCACCACCAAAATCTCCTTCGTCGCCTTTGCTTTCTTCGCGGGCGCCTTGCCGGTCTTCGCCATCTGTACTTCCTCCGTTTGGGTGACGCTCTGCTGTCGGAGCGTCAATCGTTGAGTGACGGCACGGTACGGAGTCAGCGATGACGATTCAAGCTCAATTTGGCAGCCGAGGCAGTTTTCGCGGCGCAGCTGCCGATTCACGGCCACACATTCCAGAGTTGGTAGGCCGTGGCGACGGCGAGGGCGGTGAGCGCCCAGGCGGACAACAATCGACGCTCGAGCGGACGCGCGAGCGACGCTGCGCTCCGACGATCGATCGCGCTACCGATCGCGGCGCCGAGCAACGCACCGAACGCGCACCAGAGATACACGCCGTAAAACGTGATCTCGACGGTAGGGCCGCCTGGCGCTCCGATCTGCGCGACGCGCAGCGAGCGCCCGACGGGATCGTAGAGCGCGAGCGGGACTCGCGCCCATCCGGGAAGGAGCGAGCCGATCGAGCCGAAGAGCAGCGTGAGCGCGGGACCCGCGACGCCACCGCGCGGCTCGTTCTCGGTCTTGGTCTTGGTCTTGATCAGGGCGCGGACCCCACAGCGCGAATGGAAGCGGTGTAGAGACCGATGACGAGCGCGCCCCACGAGGCGACACACACGTAGGAGGCGAGTGCGACGTACAGCAAGCGCGCGCTCGGATCCATCGGTGACGTGCGCCGCGACAACCAGACCAGGCACGCGCTCGCGAGCAGACCCAAGGCCGCGAGGTGCTCCTTGACGTCGAAGAGACGCGCGACGCGGGGTGCAGCGAACGCCGCCACGGGCTCAGGCACCTGCGCCTGGTCGAGATGCACGGCGCGCTCAGCGACGATCGCCGCCGGTGAGTCGAAGAACTCGGCCCGGACGCGGACGCGATACGTGGGGTAGAGACAGGAGCCGGCGATGAACGCGGCGAAGAAGAACAAGCTCGCGAGGAGCGCGAAGCGCGGCTCCCCCCGGCGCCGTGTTCCTCGCGAGCGAAAGATCCAGACGAGGTGGTGCGTGGTGAGCGCCACCAACGTGCCGGCGAGCAGCGCATGCGCGACCAATAGGAGCCGCGCCGCGCTCTCGAACAGCACGACTGCTCAATCGAGGCTGGTGCGCGGGGGCTGACGCAGGAAAGTCGGAATGTCGAGCTCGCTGTCCTCGGCACCGGCAAGACCGTTGGCGACGCGAGCGCCCACCACCGGCATCACTTGCTGCGCTGGACGCTCGCTCCGCTCGGTCCGATCGCTTAGACGCTCTGGCATCCGCTCGGTCATCCGCTCGGACACGGAGATGCGATCCGAGCCGGAGCTGCGAACCGGCTGCGTGATAGGGGTGGAGTCGAAACGGATGGGTTGCTCGCGGAGCGCTTGTTGGGTTTGCCGCTCCACGCTGGGCCCGCTCGACATCTTCGCGACGTACGGCATCGCGATCTGCATTGCGCGCTTGCGCTCCATCATCGGGTCGTCAATCTGCGCGGCCAGCCGATCGAAGCCGGTCGCGATGACCGTGATGCGGACCTCGTCGATGAAGCTGGCATCGATCACGGAGCCGAAGATGATGTTGGCATCCTCGTGCGCAGCTTCCTGGATGAGCGTGGCCGCCTCGTTGACCTCGAACAGCGTGAGGTCCGGTCCGCCGGTGATGTTGATGAGGATGCCCGTGGCGCCGGTGATGCTGACGTCCTCGAGCAGCGGCGAGCTGATGGCTTGCTGCGCGGCTTCGATTGCGCGGCGCTCCCCGACGGCGCGACCGGTGCCCATGAGCGCGCGGCCCATGTCCTTCATGATCGTGCGTACGTCGGCGAAGTCGACGTTGATGAGGCCCGACACGGTGATGAGGTCGGAGATGCCCTGAACGGCGTTGAGCAGGACCTCGTCGGCCTTGCGGAACGCGTCGAGCATCGTGGTCTTCTGCCCGGCGACGCACAGGAGGCGATCGTTCGGGATGGTGATGAGCGTGTCGACCGCGGCGCTGAGGGCGGCGATGCCCTCCTCGGCCTGACGGCGGCGCTTCTTGCCCTCGAAGACGAAGGGCTTGGTCACCACACCAACGGTGAGCGCTCCGCACTCGCGTGCGACCTGCGCGATGATCGGCGCCGCGCCGGTGCCGGTGCCGCCGCCCATACCAGCGGTGACGAAGACCATGTCGGCGTTCTGCAGCTGCTCCGTGAGGCGCGTGATGTCCTCGAGCGCGGCGTTGCGACCCACATCCGGGTTGGCGCCCGCACCGAGACCCCGGGTGAGCGTGCCACCGAGAGTGATCTTGGTGCCGGCTTGGTTGGCCTCGAGCGCCTGGATGTCCGTGTTCGCCGCGATGAAGTCGACGCCATCGAGGCGCGACTCGATCATCGTGTTGATTGCGTTGCCACCACCACCACCTACACCGATAACCTTGATGCGGGGTCGTGTCGCGGGGCTTTCGTCGAACTCCAGGAGCGCCATGGTCTTCCCTCCACCGGGTGACCCACTATTGAGATGGCGCCCGGTTCGAATCAAATTTTTCGCAGCATTTTTTTCTCACGTGAGATTTTTTGTGGGCTCACGCGTGGCCGCGGACGGCGCCCGTGGGTACCCGCAGCGTCGGGAGACCGCGCTTCCGCCGTGATGCGCGTCTCACCTGAGATTTTTCGGCAACAGGCAACAGGCAACAGGCAACAGGCAACAGGCAACAGGCAATTCTGAAATTTTTCAGAACGTCATCGACGACGCGAGCGGTTCTACTCCGAACATTTCCTGTCGCCGGTCGCCGGTCTCCTGTTCTTTGAGCCCGGCCCCATAGGTGATCGGAATAACTTGGGACTCGGTAACTTCTCAAAAAGTGCCGGCGGCTCTCAATCGAGTCGCTGAATTCGTGCAGTATTGGGCGATTTGACGACGTGGCTGCCTTGGCTGCCGTCACTTTTTGAGAAGTTACGGGACTCGCCGCTAAGTGACTGACATTGTAGCTAAGCCCACCTTATTCACGCCAGTGTGCC